>NZ_JBSQIL010000005.1:0-47628 GCF_055108775.1 Soehngenia sp.
TGATTCTTTCAGTAAAATAGCCGTCCTCGTACTCTTAGCTATAGCAATGTTACTGTCTTTGGGAATGACATTTTTACAAAAAAACAATGTCATTTTAAATGTAGATGGGGAAGTTAATACTATAACCACCTATGCCCAAACAGTAAAAGAGTTGATTGATGATGAGGGAATAGTTATTGAAGAAGGTGCTTTTGTTAGTCCTTCTATCGATACCGAGATTGAAAACAACTTAGAGATTATCATAATAAATCCAAAAGATTACACTATTTTAGTAGATGGTAAGAGCATAGAAATAACGACCATCAAAACTAAAACCAAAGACATTTTAAAAGAGGCTGGAGTGGTTTTAAGCTCACTTGATCAAACAAACCCTAGCCTTGAATCAAAAGTAAATGACAAAGGAACTATCAGAGTTTATAGAGTTGAAGAAAAGATAGTAACAACTGAAGAAAAAATACCTTTTGATAAACAAGTAATTGATAATTCAAGATTAGATGTTGGTATAACAAAAACTCTTCAAACTGGAAAAGAGGGTTTAAAGAGAACCCAAGTAATTGAA
Source organism: Soehngenia sp. (assembly GCF_055108775.1). Taxonomy (NCBI): domain Bacteria; kingdom Bacillati; phylum Bacillota; class Tissierellia; order Tissierellales; family Tissierellaceae; genus Soehngenia; species Soehngenia sp. The sequence goes on from NZ_JBSQIL010000005.1 coordinate 560, forward strand.
AAGTATGTCGATGGCAATCTTGTATCAAGCATAATAATAAGCGACAATATAATTGAAGAACCAGTCGCTCAAGTTATTGAAAAAGGAACAAAAAATGTCATTTCTACATCACGAGGAAGCACAAGATTTAAAAAATCATTGATTATGACAGCAACCGCATATGACAACTCGTATGCTAGTACAGGAAAAAGACCTGGCGATCCTTATTATGGGATAACTGCTTCAGGTACTTATGCTCGTCCTGGAACTGTTGCTGTGGATCCGAGAGTAATCCCTCTAGGCACAAAGCTTTATATTGAGTCACTCGATGGATCCAAAGACTATGGATTTGCTATAGCTGAAGATGTAGGAGGCGCTATCAAAGGCAACAAGATTGATTTATTCTTTAATACATCTTGGGAAGTTAAAAACTTCGGAAGAAGAAAAGTAAAAGTATATATTTTAGAATAAAAAAATTCGGGATTTCTCCCGAATTTTTTATTTTATAATGTTGACTTTGTATACATATGTTGAGATAGCTTTTGTCTGAACTCCATGCGGATGGTTTGAATTGATATTTCCCCTTACTATACCATTTTCATCAAACAAAATTCCAACGGTCATATCTTTGAATTTTTCTAAATAACATTCTGCTATATGATTTTTAATGTTCTGATACGTCAATAAGCAAGAAGTTCTATTTGCGTTGTGTATGACCAATAAAAATCCGTCTTTTGACTTTATCGTATATGCAATGGTCGGGCAATTTTCAACATGCTTAAAAAACTTTAACTTCTCTCGTATCTCATCGTCATCATCAAGTCTAAAAGCTTCATTGGCTTTCCTAAATTCTATCAATTCCTTTATATAATTATAAACATCAATATTTTTTTCCTTCAATGACCAATCTATAGCATTTATTTTTAGAGGTGCATTATATGAGTTGTGATTTCCATTTTTGCTCCTTAAGAATTCATTTCCTGCATGTATAAAAGGTATGCCTTGGGATAAAAACAATATGGAATGAATAAATTTGTTGTAGTTTTTAATTTCAGCTTCTGTTTTATTTGGGAATACCTTCAATATCTTATCCTGTAATATCAAATTATCGTGAGAATTCACATAGTTAATTGTTTCTCTTGCCTTTTGAGTAAAACCTATTCTTGCAGTGTCATAAAAAATGCTTCCTGCTATTCCAGTTTCTACATTCCTTATTTCATCTAAATTGCCCTGTGCAAATCCTAGATAATATCCATCGTTATCACCTTTTACGGCATTTCTAAAATTATCATTAAATAGTGCAAAGGACATCTTAGATTGAGTTCCCTTAGAAGTTGTTTTGTTTGACGGTAGTGGTGTATTATCTGCCATCCAAGGTTCACCGTATATTAAAATATCTGGTTTAATCTCTCTCAATTCCTTTACTGCCATCTCTATAGTGTCAATATCTATTAGAGCCATTAAATCAAATCTAAAGCCATCGACTCTGAATTCTTTTACCCAGTATTTTAAGCTATCAATTATGAATTTCCTAGCCATGGGCTTTTGAGTGTCAAATTCATTTCCACAACCAGAACCATTTGAAAAAGTTCCATCAGGCCATTGTCTATAGTAATAATTGGTGGCTAATACATTGAAATTCGATACTTTCCCTCTAAATGTATGGTTATAAACCACATCCATAACTACTTTGATGCCTTTTTCATGAAATCCCATAATTGCTTTCTTGAATTCTAAAATTCTTTTTTTAGGTTCATCAGGATATAATACAAGACTTCCTTCTACTACATTGTATAATTCAGGATCATATCCCCAATTATAATTATCATCATCAAAAGCAAATTCCCTTTCCTCTCTAACAGTCAAATAATCATATATCGGCATTAAATGAACATGAGTAATACCAAGTTCTACTAGGTGGTCTATCCCAGTTTTATATCCATTATATTGAGTATTTTCTTCAACCATTCCAATTAAACTAGCTTTATTCGTTATATTTGAAGTTGGATGTGAGGTAAAATCTTTAACATGCACTTCATATATAATTGAGTCTGTAGGATTAATAATCGGAGGCTCTTTGTGCTGTAAAAACCCCTCTGGGTTTGTCTTTGATAAATCTAATATGCAAGATCTATTTGAATTAATTGATGAAGCTATAGAATAAGGATCAGTTACTTCATATTCATTTTCAACTATATATGTGTAATAATACTCATCTAAATCTCCATTTATTTCTACTTCAAATATTCCATTTAAATCTTTTATCATCCTATATTCAGTAAATTCCAAACTAAGCGCATCTTTAAAAAGCCTTAATTTTATGTTGTTTTTATCTGGAGCAAATGTCCTAAATATAGTTTTGTTTGATTGATATATTGCCCCTAATTCTTTATCACAATAAAGTTCCAAGCTGTGTTACCCCTTCCATGTTTAAAATAATTCTTCAAACTGCTTCTTAACGACTATATCTGAAGAATATTCTCCAATCAAAGATATATTTGATGTTGATTTTTTATACCAGTCTTCTTTGTTTAAAAAGTCCGAATCAATTTTTCTTCTAGTAGTCACATAGTCATCAAAATCTTTTAGTACCAAATTTATATCGTTGTATTTAATTAACAAATCAAATAAATCTTTGAACTCATCTTGATTAAAAAGTCCATATGCTCCATTTAATGCGTCTAGACTCTTTCTTAAGTTAATATTTTTATAGTAGTAATCATGGGAATTGTAGCTTAATTTTTCATATATCCCAATTACTTCTTTTTCCTCTAGCCCGAAAAGATACATAGAGTCCTTTGAAAATTCTGCAAAATCTAAATTGTACTTATTTTTTGATCCAATTGCAAGACTTCCATTTATCATGCTTATCAGTATAAATAGATTGACTTTCTCTTTTGTCGGTGTAGATAGATTTTCAGCTATATCTATAGATGTATATATTTTAGATAAATTTCTCATCCCAATGTCATCTAGGAAAAATAATTTCAACTTGTCTTTAATCGTAAAATCTTTGTTGATCTTTAGAGACAATTTAAATAGCAATTTTATTATTAATTTTCCAATCATATCGTTTGAGTCAGCTTTTCCAGCTATAAAAAACACCTTAGGAACAATATCCCTATTAGGGTTTTCCAAAAGATTTATATACTCATTTATGATATATAAGGCTTCTAGCAATTGCCTATTCTTTTCATCCACCTGCATGATATGTGCATCAAACAATGCATATGGATTTATTTTGATTCTATATTGATCGAACACCATTTGGGCAATTTCAAATTTATGTTTCTGTTTTATCTTGCCTATTTCATCTACTATAATGGGATCTTCTGATAGTTCTAGTAACTTATTTATAGAATTTATATCTTTGGAAAGATTATCTCCTATCTGTCTTTCTAGGAATTTAAATAGGTCAGGGTTTCCTTGTTCCAAAAACTTTCTGTGTGAAATAGCAATTTTGGGATCAATTATCTTTATTTTAGTGTTAGTAGCTTTAGCCAAATTTATTAGCCTTACTTCACCGTCCCAAAGAATTGATTTTTCTTCGATCTGCCCAGAAGGATTTTCATTAGTTATTTTCCTAATATATCTATGATGAATTTCATCTAGAACCATCCAAACTCTAGGCAACACTTTCATCAAAAGATTGCCCTCGGTTTGCAAATAATCCTCCTTTAATTTGATATAGCTAAAAGCATTTTGAGTTATTTCCCAAGCTTCATCCCATTCTAAATTGTATTCATCTAATAAAATTCTCATAAATTCAGGAAGAGCTATCAATAAATTTGAATCTGCCAATAAAACATTGTAATATGATGCAAAATCTCTTATATCTCGATTCGTATCTAAATATTCTCTGATGGAATCTTTAAGGCTAGAAGATACCAATATATATCTCTGAATGAGTTTTCTTTCTCTGTCTGATTGGTTGGCAGATTTAGGCATCATCTTATTAGTGTAATTAAGATCTTCAAATAACCTGATTTTTAAATAAAAATCACTTTCTTTAGAAGCATAAGGTAGATCATAACAACGTATATCAAGTTTCTTTGTCTCAACCTGATCGAATTTATATTTACCATCTATAAATCTGGTTTCAACTCTACCATACAAATCTACCGAATATCTATGTTCTTTTTTATAAAGCCAGTTTTTACCTCTACTCCACCAATCATCTTTTAACTCATTTTGCCCATTTTCATCGACTAGCTGTTTAAAATAGCCATCTCTATACAATAGTCCATAACCGATGCAGTTTATCCCGAGGTTTGAAAAGCTATCCATTATGGAATCAGTATATAATCCCATATAGCTCTTCCCAAGTTCTATGCTTCTATCTTCTTTTAAAATCGAATCTAAATTTACAATTTCTTTAGATAGGGCTTCTTGAATCTCCTCATAGACTTTCATATAATTTATATGCTTATTCAATAGATCCCCTGGCAAATACTCTAGCGATAAAAATACATATCTTTTTCTGTCTGCCATAGCTTTTTGAGTATCAAATATATTCTTTCCTATGGTCTGCCTTAAATAATAGCAAGTTGCACGATAAATCTCCCCTTTAGAAGCTTCTTCGAGCACTGTTGCTTGATGTTGATATAATATGTCTTGTATGTCTTTTCTTATGTTTCTTATTTCATTTTGCATTCATTCACCTTCTATTTGTTTAAAAGAGATTCATATAATTTGATGTATTCAATCGATGAATTCTCCCAATCGTGTTTTGCTTTCATTGCCTGTATTACTAGGTTTTCCCATTTATCTTTATCTTTATATAAATTAAGCGCATCTTTAATAGCAAATAACAATTCATGTGCATTATAGTTTGCAAAACTAAAACCTGTCCCTTCTGATGTGTATCTGTTATATGGTATTACAGTATCTTTTAAGCCTCCAGTTTCTCTAACCACAGGGATAGTGCCATACCTCATAGCTATAAGCTGTGATATCCCACATGGTTCAAACAAAGATGGCATAAGAAAAATATCTGAACCCGCATATACCAGATGAGATTCCTTTTGATTGAAATGAATATGTGCACTCAATTTGTTTTCATATTTCCAAGCATACATTTTAAACATATCTTCATATTCTCTGTCCCCTGTACCAAGCACTACAAATTGAATGTCTTCTTTTAATAGTTCATCCAATATATATCTTATTAAGTCGAACCCTTTAGAGCTAACTAATCGAGACACCACTGATATGACAGGTATGTTTTCATCTTGAGGGAGATTATATAATTTTTGTAATTCAATTTTGTTTTTTCTTTTATTTTCCAAATTATTTGTAGAAAAATTATAAGGAATATTTTTGTCTGTCTCAGGATTATATATATCATAATCAATCCCATTTACTATGCCTACTAATTTGTATTCATTTTGTCTGATTATGCCTTGAAGGTTTTCTCCGTAAAAATCATACCTTATTTCTTCTGCATAGGTCTTTGATACAGTGGTTAAAGAATCAGAGTAAACTATCCCTGCTTTTAAAAAGTTAACTTTATCGTAATACTCTAATCCATCTTTTGTGAAATATTCAAAACTTAATCCAGCTATAGAGAGCACTTCTTTGTCAAATACACCTTGATATTTTAAATTGTGTATCGTAAATACTGTCTTGATATTTTTATAAAAAGAGTCTCCTTTGGCAAAATCTTTAATATAAAGTGGAATCAATCCTGTATGCCAATCATTTGCATGAACTATGTCTGGTTTTAAATTCAATTCCTTTAACATTTGACACACAGCTTTGTTAAAGAAAACAAATCTTTCTCCATCATCAAAATATCCGTATAGTCCATCTCTTTTGAAATAATATTCATTATCTATAAAATATACATCTACATCATTATCTTCATCTTCATATTTTAGTATGCCCGCATACACATGTCTCCATTGAAGATCCACGAAAAAATGTTTTACCTTAACCATTTTTTCTCTAAATTTATCGTCAATTTGAGAGTATAAGGGTATTACCAAAGTTATTTTTTCTCCCTTTTCTCTGATTGCTTTAGGTAACGAACCTGCAACATCTGCTAAACCGCCAGTCTTAATAAACGGCGCTGCTTCCGAGGATACATATACTATATCCATAGACTTCAATCCCTTCCTATTATCTGATTTTTTTCAACTACATAAGGTATAGATCTAGTACCTGCTATCCTTACTCCTTCTGTTATAATTACCTGTTTATCTAAAATAGAATTTACAACAGATGCATTTTCTAAGACTTCTGACTTTTGCAAGACTATAGAGTTCCTTATTATAGCATTTTTGCCTACTTTAACGCCTCTGAAAATTATAGAATTTTCTACTTTCCCTTCTATGATGCATCCATTAGCAATCAATGAATTTTGAACATGTGCAGTCTCTGTATAAATTGTTGATGGTTCATCTTTGGTTTTAGTAAGGACTACTCCATTTTCTTGAAATATTGAATTTGAGATGCTCTTTTTAAGTAAATTCATATTAGCGTCATAATAGCTCTTTAAATTTCTTATATTTTCGACATGCCCTTTGAATTCATAAGTGTTTATCTTATATTTATGTCTGTTCTTTATGATCGCTTCTTGAATATAATCTGCGTCTCCTTTCTCTATCGACTCTTTTACTAATTTTATAAATACCTCTTTTTTAATATATCCCATTCTCAAATACATGTTAAAATCAATTTCAGTACCCAAATTTAAACCTATATTTATCATATCTCCATTTTCTGATATACTCATCTTTTCACAATTTATATAATTCCCGAGTGGATCATGTATTCTCTTGTAAAACAATGTTATGTCAGCATCAGTTTCAAGAAAATATTCCATAGCATCATCCAAATCAACTTTAGCTATTATATTGGGTTCGTTTATCAAGATTACCTTTTCTCTGGATTGTTCTATAAACTCTAGAGTGCTGAAAAATTGTGGAATATCTCCGTATCTGCTTATAGTATATCCGTGTGTAATAGGCGGAACAATATAGAGTCCATTTATTCTTCTATTTAAATCCCATGGTCTACCATCGCCCAAATGGTCCATAGTTGATCTTATCTTTTCTCCAGTGTAAACTGCTACCGTTCTAATCCCATGATTTACCATGTTAGATAAGCTAAAGTCTATAAGCCTGTATCTGCCACCATATGGAAGCATATATACTGGTCTGTGTTTACAAAGCACTCCGAAATTGTTTTCTATATTTGCTGTACTGATAATCCCAAGGCTTCTTACCATTTTTCTCCCCCCTATTCCGCTACTACCTTGTCATTTGTTACCATGTATATCTTGTCATCATTTTCTATTCCTATTTCTTTTCCGCTTTCAACAACGACACCTTCCATGACAACAGAATTATAAACTTTAGCATCTTTTTTAATTATAGTATTTGATAGTACAACTGAGTTTTTAACAACTGCTCCTTTTTCTACTATTACGTCTCCAAATAATACACTTTTTTCCACTGTACCTTCAATGTAACAGCCTTCGTTGATCATCGAATTTACTATTTTTGCAGTCTTATGAATGTATTGAGGTGGTAAATTTCTTGTCCTAGTATAAATTTTCCAATCTCTATCATATAAATTCAATGTATTGTCTGGATTTAATAAATCCATGTTGGCTTCCCAATAACTTTTTACTGTCCCAACATCTTTCCAATAGCCTTTAAACTCCCACGTATACATCCTTATGCCTTCTCTCAACATAAGAGGAAGAACATTTTTGCCGAAATCATTATCTGAATTCTTGTCTTCGTTATCTTTAATTAAATATTCTCTTAGAATCGGCCAATTGAACATGTATATTCCCATACTAGCCAAGTTGCTTTTTGCTTTTTTGGGCTTTTCTTCAAACTCCACTATTCTATTGTCCTCATCTATATTGATTATTCCAAATCTATTTGTCTCTTCCCATGGTACTCTCAGCACTGCGATAGTAACTTCTGCATTTTTTTGTTTATGTCCTTCTAATAAATCATTGTAATTCATCTTGTAGATGTGATCTCCTGAAAGTACGAGTAAATACTCTGGGTCCTGTTCATCTATGAAATTCATATTTTCATAAATGGCATTTGCAGTACCTTTATACCATCTTCCTCCCTTTTCAGACATAAAAGGCTGGAGTATTCTTAATCCACCTACATTCCTGTCATAATCCCAAGCAGAACCTATGCCAATATGTGAATTTAATATGAAAGGTTTATATTGAGTCAATACCCCAATGTCCTCAATCCCAGAGTTTGCCGCATTGCTAAGTGCAAAGTCGATAATTCTATACTTGCCTCCAAATGGTACAGCAGGTTTAGCTATGTTTTTAGTAAGCTCTTTAAGCCTAGTCCCTTGACCACCCGCTAAAAGCATGGCTACAATTTTGCCTTTTCTCATATTATCCCTCCTAGATTTTTGGCTCCTTTTTCTTTAGATACATTCCTCCAAGGGGAGGTAAATCTACCCTTATGCTTTGTTCTCTGCCATGAAATGGCTCATTAACTGTCTTGTAATTTTTAATTCTTTTGGTATTTCCTCCATATCTTTGGTGGTCGCTTGTTATTATCATCTGATAAACGCCCTCTTCTGTCACGCCAATAGGGTAATTCTCCCTAGGAACTGGAGTAAAATTAAAGATAGCTATAATTCTTTCTCCTTTTTTATTTATTCTTTCAAAGGATATTATGCTCTCTAAATAATTTTCATGCTCTATCCAAGAAAACCCCTCATAGCTTGTATCTATATCGTAAAGACAAGTTTCTTCCTTATATATCTTGTTTAAATCCTGAACAAATTTCTGCAGTTTCTGATGTTTTTCATAATCTAACAAATGCCACTCTAAGCTTTCGTAAAATCTCCATTCAACGAATTGTCCAAACTCGCCACCCATAAATAGAAGTTTCTTGCCTGGATGAGCGAACATATAAAGGTATAATAATCTTAAATTAGCAAATTTATCTTGATAATAACCGGGCATTTTATCGATTAAAGATTTTTTCCCATGGACTACTTCATCATGGCTTAAAGGCAAAATATAATTTTCAGAAAAGGCATACATCATGCTGAATGTAAGGGCATTGTGGTGATCTTTTCTAAATAAGGGGTCAAGTTCCATATATTTTAATATGTCGTTCATCCATCCCATATTCCATTTGAAATTAAATCCTAGCCCTCCATCTTCTACAGGATATGTAACTTTCGGCCATGCTGTAGATTCTTCTGCAATCATCATGGTATCAGGGTAGTATTTAAATACAGCTGTATTTAACTTCTTTATAAAGTCTATGGCCTCTAAATTTTCTCTTCCTCCATAAATATTTCTAACATTTTTACCCCCAAAATCCAAATAGAGCATATAAGCTACTGCATCTATCCTGAGCCCATCTATGTGATAATAGTCGTGCCAGTAGATAGCATTTGAAATCAAGAAAGAATGAACTTCAGGTTTAGTATAATCAAAGTTTAAAGTTCCCCACTGCTCATTTTCTGCCTTAGCTCTATCCAATGATTCATATAAATATGTACCATCAAATCTTGCCAATCCGAAATCATCTTTGCAAAAATGAGCTGGTACCCAGTCTAAAATTACACCGATATCATTTTTATGGCATTCATCTACAAAATACATAAAATCTTTAGGGGTTCCAAAGCGACTTGTTGGAGCAAAATAGCCTGTGGTTTGGTATCCCCATGAAGCATCGAGCGGATGTTCTGTTATAGGTAATAATTCAATGTGAGTATATCCCATTTTTTTAACATAATTTACGAGTTCTTTTGCGAGTTCTCTATATGAATAGACCACACCCCCCTCTTTTTGTTTCCAAGATAAAAGGTGTACTTCATATATCGAAATTGGCCTATTATATAGATTTTTCCCTCTTTTCTTAAGCCATTGTTTATCATTCCATTTGTATCCTTTGATATCATAAACTTTTGAGTCGGTAAGTGGTCTAGTGTCAGAGTGAAAAGCAAATGGATCAGCTTTATATCTTACTTCTCCGTATTCAGTGATAATTCTATATTTATATTTGTCGTATTCTTCTACTCCCTCAACCACTATATGCCAAAGTCCGCTGTTTTCTATTCTTTGCATTGGCAGTGATGTTTCATTCCATTCATTAAAGTCTCCAGTTAAATATATCTCCCTTGCTCTAGGTGCCCATACTACAAATCTATAACCTTTAAAATTTCTCTTTTTGTATGGATGAGCCCCCATGAATTCATATGCTTTGTAATAAGTGCCTTCATGAAATAGATAGGCATCGAGTTCACCCTCATTTGGATAAAAAAAATTCAATTCACTCATAACCAAACCCTCCTTTGTTGGAATTGCTAAAGTTTTATATATCTATACCCAAAAATTGTTTCTTCTCTCCCTATTAGTTTCTTTTTATATAGGTTTTCTAGCTTTTGTGTAAATTCTTCTATAGTAAAACTTACCTTATCATCTTTCTCTATCTCTCTAATAGTGTCTAAAATATCCATCTCTGCAATCGGTAGTTTGTCTAATACTATCCTCATAAGTTTTTCATCATCTTCGTCTTTTTTCATCTTCAATTCATCGAATGGATTTTGTGTGTGAGGACTAATAGTGTATGCTGCTCTTATTCTGGCAAATATAGTTCTGCCTACTACTGCAGATGATATGAAAACATCCCCTGTTCTCAAATATGGAAGTCTTTTGGCTTCTTCTGAAGTTATGTCTGTTTCCTCTTTGATGGTGTCGATATCAGATGCACGTACAGTTCTAAATATTAGCTTTGTATTAAGTTGTGCAGTTATAGTTTCATCTAAAAGCGTAGGCCTCTGTGTAGCCAAAGCTAAAAATACTCCATATTTTCTTCCTTCTTGAGAAATTTCTTTTAATATTGATTTCGATGGAGATTCATACCCTTTAGGAGCAAAGTTGTGAGCTTCATCAGTAACGACAATAAATGGAGGAAAGTATTCTGCTTCAGCTTTTTTGTATTGTGCATCTTTGAATTCTCTTCTCTTATGATAGATGTTATTTAACAAATATGTGCTATATACTTGTAAAATTCTCGTGCTTCCTTGAATGACTACTAAAAGTCCATCTTTTAAATAGTTCTCTATATCTCTTGAATCTTTAGAAAAGATACCCTCATTGTAAAGTCTTCTGAGCCTCCAAAGTATCCCTTTTACTGAATTGTATGGGCATGTTTTATCATATTGTGTGAATAGCTCTTTCCTAAATTCCCAAGCTTCTTTTTCATCATTGTTTTTTGCATTGTCAATTTTTTGCTGAATACGTTGAATAGAACCTTCTTCTTGAGCTTCTGTAAGTGCTTGTAGTCTATTCGAAAAACTTAAATACGAATCCCTGTTTTTAAATAAAACATCTACTACATTGTTCATCGCATCAGAGAGAGGACTTGAAGCATCTAATAGATTTTTTAAGTCTCCTGCAGATAAATCTTCAAATTTGACCCCCACATGAACTCCTACTTGGAGACATTTGAAGCTTCCTTTAAAATCTTTCTTCTCCTCCTTTAAGTATTCAGGAGTATCTGAAAAATCCATTTCATAATGGGGATCTAGCACTATAGTAGGAATTCCTTTTTGCATGAGTTCTTCTAAAAACACTCTAAGTCCAAATGATTTTCCTGAACCAGATCCACCAAATACGCCTATATGAGGATAATGATGCATTGACTTTAAATCCATAATATAAGGCAATTCTTTCTGTTTTACAAGCCCTTGTTCTTCAAAGGTATATAATAAATCCTTATACTCTTCTTCGCATTCTTCATACAAAGTGTCTGTGTTTCGTATAACACCCAAACATAGTCCGTCCTCTATTTTAGTTCTAAGCATCAAATTTTTTATTTCACTAAACCTTGGAATCCTTACATCTGAGCCGGTTTCCACAGGATACAGCGCTTCCTCAAGCAATCTAAGTTTCGCTACATATATTGTCTCTTCATCTACATCATATCCTAGAGCTTTCATGCTCTCAATGACTGAAGCATCTATAAAATCTCCATACACATTTAAAGGAATATATCTGTTAAAAGTTTGAGCTTCTACAACTTCTCCGATTAAATCTCCCTGTACGTCTTGCACAACTAAAAATTCGTTTATCCTAAAATTTCTCTCTTTCGAGCCAACATAAAATTCTTGTTGAGTAGTTATTCCCAATACTTTCATCTTTACACCCCTTATAGATTTCTTTTGTCTCTCTCAGAAATGAATAACCTTTCATAAATGCCCCGGTCTAGATACTTTTCAAGCAAAGCTTCAATTAAATCATCTGATATCTTTACCTCTTTATCCACTATATCTAGAAACAGTGGAACTCCTCTTGAGTTTTCAGGTGTCAGCGTTATGATAAGCCTAGCCATATGGATTAATAAATCGCTTTGTTCTTCTATTATATCAATACCCACAACATTTGGGCTTAATGAGCTTCTAATAAACCCTGAACTAAATCCACTTTGCTCTTTTTTGTTTAATTCATCATAAATTAGCAGCATTTCTTTATATTGAAGGGTTCCGAATAGCATTTCCCTATCGTAAATTAGCCCTTTAACATCTTTATTTTTATTTTTTATTTCTTCTCCAATAATTTGAGTTTTTATGTCTTTAATCGTTCCAAATAATATCACGTTATTTAAAATACAATAGTCTACTAGCTCTTTCCAAAGGTCTTTAGCATAAATTTTATACCGAATAAGGCCACCATCCATTATTATGGCAAAAGGTTTCTTTCTCTTGGCACTTTCTAGTGCTACTTTTATTTCAATTTGTGCTAATCTCCTGTTTTTTTCATCTATTTCTTCTTCAGCTATAATTTCAAGAGGATTGTTTTTTTCTTGTGATAATAGCGGAGTATATATATCTGTAAGAAATACATCTTTTACTTCTCTATCAGTAGATTTTGCAAGCCCTTGGAAAAGTTCAATATAATGAGGAAAGCTACCGCCTTTTCTGTTTGTTGAACCGTCTACTGCAACTATTCCACCTTTTCTTTTTATCTCATTTAACTCATTCAAAGTTAATTTTTCCAATTTTAATATTGAACCAATATTTTCTTCCAAAAATTTTCTCAAATCAAAATTTTTATCTAATATAGAAGAATATTTCCTTGTAATAACCTCATTTAGGCCAATTATCTTCGTTTTTAATTCCTCATTGATATCAAGCATACTCAGACCCCACTTTAATATATTATCTTGAAATATTATTGACTTTATTTGACAAATATGTTAATCTATTAGAAAGAAGGTTATGTAAATCCACAGGAGGTGGTATTGTGAAATCTACAGGCATAGTTAGAAAAGTCGATGAACTAGGAAGAATCGTAATTCCAATAGAACTCAGAAGAACTTTAAATATCTCTGTTAAAGATCCATTGGAAATCTTCGTTGAAGATGACAAAATCATTTTAAGAAAGTTTTCTCCTTCATGTACGTTCTGCAATGAAACTAAAGATGTAATCGAATTTAAAGGCAAAAATGTCTGCCCTAAATGTATAGAAGAACTGACAAATAAATAGGGTAAATAAAGCACTTAGAAATAAGTGCTTCTTTTATTTATTTAAACTCTCTTTGTAGACCTTATTTTTGGGTAAATTAAATTCTTTAGCGACCATTTCCACTGCCTTTTTATTTGTTATTCCTTTAGCTGTTAGTTTTTCTAGCTCTTCCTTGATATTGATTTCTTGTTCAATTTTTTTGTACCCTTCAACTACAATGACTATTTCCCCTTTTAATTCTCTGTTTATAATTTCTGAAAGGATTTCGCTTATATGTCCTCTGAGTGTTTCCTCATACATCTTTGTTAGCTCCCTTGATATAGAAATTAATCTATCTCCAAATATCTCGAGCATATCTTCTAGAAAATCAGCTATTCTATGTGGAGCTTCATAAAACACCAATGTCCTTTCTTCTTCTTTTATTTCCATTAAACGTTTTTGCCTGTCTTTTTTCTTCTGCGGTAAAAATCCCTCAAAACAAAATCTATTTGTTGGAAACCCGGATTTTACTAGCGCTAATAAAAAAGCACTTGCACCTGGCAATACTATTACATTTATTCCTTCTTCTATCGCCATTTTAATCAATTCTTCGCCAGGGTCTGAAATCCCAGGCATACCTGCATCAGAAATCAGTGCTATATCTGATCCTTCTTTTAATTTATTGATTAAATAATCGCTTTTTTGTGCGATATTGTGTTTATGGTAACTAGTCATTGGCTTTTTTATCTCAAGATGATTTAATAGCTTAATCGAATGTCTAGTGTCTTCTGCTGCTATTAAGTCTACTTTTTTTAATGTATCAATTACCCTAAAAGTTATATCGTCTAAGTTTCCAATTGGTGTTGGACAAATATAAAGTGTTCCTGCCATAATTATCTCCTACTTATACATTTCTATCATTTCTTTTGTGTAATTTCCATTTTCATCATAGACTGAAAGTTCATTTAATACCCTAAGCTCTTTGTTGCCACCTTTTAAACCTTCTATTAGAAATAAATTTGGATTAGCTGAAGGTTTTGGTTTTACCATTCTCAGATATTTTGGCTCAATATTGTAGTATCTCATCATATACATGACATCTACCATTCTATTAGGTCTATGTATCATAAAAAATTTCCCATTTGGCTTTAACAAATAATTAGAAATCTCTATTAGTTTTTCTAGAGATAAATTTATCTCATGTCTTGCAATTGCATGATTTATGCTCGTGTTAATTAAAGCATTCCCAAGCTTCATATATGGAGGATTTGTAATTATTGTATCTGCTATTGCTTTTGGGAAAATTTGGGGCAGATTGTTTATGTCTTCATTTATCAATTCTATTTTATCAATTAATTGGTTTATCTCAATACTCTTTTTAGCAAGCTCATATACATCTTTTTGGATTTCAATGCCGTAAATTTTTTTTACTTCGCTGTTATTTACAATCCTCAATGGTATAATAGCATTTCCTGTACCTAAATCGAAAACTATGCCTTTGGGTTGTGCAAAATTTGATAGAATTATGGCGTCCACACCAAACGAAAAAAATTGTCGGTTTTGAAATATTTTATATCCTGTTCCTGGTACAAAATCAATTTGAATATTATTTTCTCCCATTTTTCACTCCTGATACACAAAAAGACCCAAAAGGGCCTTTAAGTTTAATAAGTATTACTCTGGTTGTGGTGCATCTACAGGGCAGACACTAGCGCATGTACCACAATCAGTGCATTTATCTGGGTCTATAACATAAATGTCGCCAGCACTAATTGCTCCTTCTGGGCATTCTGGTTCACATGCTCCACAAGCTATGCAATCTTCATTTATTACATATGCCATTTATAACACCTCCAAGATGTTTTATCTTTTGACTATATTCTAACAGAAATAAACAAAAATTAAAAGCAATATTATTCTTCTAATATTTTTATTTTCTCATCTATTTTTTCTTCTGCTTTTTTATAATTATGATCGAATTTATCAGTTATGACAATATCTTTTACATCAAAGTATAGCAAATCTTCTGTTCCATCTGAGAGCTTTACTTTTGCCTTTACTTTGTTTTTTATTATCTGTCTGTCTATGACGACTCCTTCTCCACTTGGAGTTTCTATTATCTGACCTATTTCTGGCATATACTCTAATATGTCTTTATATACTTCTTCTTCATATTTTAAGCAACACATCAGTCTCCCGCAAAGCCCTGATATCTTAGCAGGATTTAAAGACAAATTCTGTTCTTTTGCCATATTGATTGACACTGGAGCAAACTCTGGCAGAAATCTCGAACAACATACAGGCTGTCCGCAAGGCCCTAATCCGCCAATCATCTTAGCTTCATCTCTTACACCTATTTGTCTAAGCTCTATTCTCATTCTAAAGATTGAAGCTAAGTCCTTAACTAATTCCCTAAAATCAACTCTGCCGTCTGATGTAAAATAGAAAATGACCTTGTTTTCATCGAATGTATATTCGGCATCTATTAATTTCATTTCCAACCCATGTTCCTTAGCTTTTTCATTGCAAATCTTTAGAGCTTCTTTAGCTTTTTTTCTGTTTTCTTTGAATTTTTCAATATCTTCTTCTGTGGCAACTCTAAGTACTTTCTTTAATGGCGGTACTATTTCAGACTCATCTACCATTTTAGGCTTTATAACTGCTAGCCCAAATTCTATTCCTCGTGATGTTTCAACTATAACGAAATCGTTTTTTCTTATATCTAAATTGTCAGGGTCAAAATAATAAATTTTCCCTGATCTCTTAAATCTCACGCCAACTACATTTACCATCAATACTCCTCCTGTATGCTAAAAAATAGCGCTTCAAATAAGAGCTCTTTGTTGACATTTAAGTCGATGCTCTCTTTTGTATAATATATTTTCTCTATTATATCATTTATTTTATCAAATTCCAAAATTGAATGTTTTTTAATTAACTCTATTTTATCCTTGTTAATTAAAAAAAGTTCACTTTGAGTTGATTTATATATGAAAAGATCTCTTAAATATAAAAGGAGTATAAGCAATACATTTTCCGATATTTCTTTGTTTTTAGTGAAATTTTCACTCATTTCAAAAACCATGTAATCTCGCCCAAAGATGCAATAATCTACTAATTTAAGCACATCGTCTCTCAATAATATAAATTCTTCAGATTTAATTAAATCAAAGGCTTTTCCTATCGAGCCTTGAGAATAATCCGAAATTAGTTTTGCTCTATCTAAAGCGATATTTTCTTTATTGGTCAAAAAATTTACCATATCGCTAGCATTAATTGGCTTAAAATGAATCTTTTCCGCTCTAGACAATATGGTATTCAAAAGAAGTTTAGTGTTTGAACTTATTAGAATTAAATTTATGTATGATGGAGGTTCTTCTAAAATTTTTAATAGTGCATTTTGGCTTTCTTTATTCATCTTGTCAGCATCATCTATCAAAATCACTTTTCTTGCTGACTCAAATGGACTAAAAGAAATTTGTTTTTTAATATTGTCTATCTCATTTTTTCTAATAATGCCATTTGTAGGGGCTATTTCTATGTAGTCAGGATGTGCGCCTGATTCGAATTTCCTACATGAAGCACAAACCCCACAGGGACTTTCTAAATTTTGACTTCTACATAAGATATGTTTTGCAAAAACTTTTGCAGTTGTCATTTTACCTATGCCTTTTTCCCCTTCAAAGAGGTAAAAATGGCTTATATGACCTTTTTTAACAGCTCTTTGAAGGCTTTCTATCTCTATTTTATGACCAATTATATCTTGATAATTCATCTTTTCACCACTAAAACTTTCTATAATTCTCGACAGGAATTATGAATAAATTCGCACCTACATTTACTTCTTTTGTATCTGATTTTATATCTTTTTTACAACAATTTTTTCTTATCAGTTCTTCAATTGACTCTAATTGATGATCTTCGGATCCTATAAGCAATGTTGTGTTCCCAGCTTTTAGAAAACCTCCTGTGGAAGCCAATTTTGTAACTCTAAATTTTTTATCCGTTAACTCT
This sequence comes from Soehngenia sp., assembly GCF_055108775.1. Lineage (NCBI taxonomy): Bacteria > Bacillati > Bacillota > Tissierellia > Tissierellales > Tissierellaceae > Soehngenia > Soehngenia sp. The sequence continues at coordinate 18,009 of NZ_JBSQIL010000005.1, forward strand.
TTGATGACTTTGTTTGCATATTCATCCTGTATTATAGCTATGATTAGTTTCATGATTTTCCTCCTAAATTCGCAAGTATTTTTCAACATTTACTATAAATACAGTAGCCCCTCCTACTCTTACTTCAAGTGGATATGGCATATAGGTATCTCCAGGCATAGTTACAGTAAGAAGAGAAGTCGTTATTTCTCTTGTTTTGCAGTTATCTTCAATGATTTTTAATATTTCATCAACTTTATCATCTTCAACTCCACTTAACAAAGTAGTATTGCCAGCTTTTAAAAAACCACCTGTGGAAGCCAACTTAGTTACTCTAAAATCTTTATCCATTAGCTCTTCTATTAATCCAGGAGCGTCTTGATCTTGTACTATTGCAATTATCAACTTCATTGAAATACCTCCTTTTTTTTAAGAAGTGAGTCTATTAGTTTTATGACTTCTTCATACACTTCTCTTTTAGGTTTTCTAGCATCTACTATTTCTACATTTTCGGGGTATTTTTTTATTATCTCTTTATATCCTTCATAGACTTTTTCATGGAATTCACTTCCCAATAACTCCAGTCTATCCCCACCATTCTTTGTCTTTCTAAGAATAGTCAATTTTGGATCACAATCGAAAAATATTATTAAATCAGGTTTTATTCCCTTAAGTCCAAATTCATTAATCATCTTTACTCTATCAATCCCTAAGCCTCTACCTACACCTTGGTATGCAAGGCTAGAGAATAAAAATCTATCGCATATTACTATTTTCCCTTCTTCAAGGCTTGGCAATATCTTTTCATGTACATGCTGAGCCCTAGATGCAGCAAATAATAGAGCTTCTGTCTCTGCCCCCATAGCTTTGTTTTCATTGTCTACAATTATTTCTCTTATTTTCTCCCCTATTTGTGTTCCTCCTGGCTCTCTAGTTATTACATATTCTATACCCAGTTTGGCAAAGTAATCACCAATGAGGTTTGAAATGGTTGACTTACCAGAGCCATCCGGACCTTCTAATGTTATAAATATGCCTTTCATTTAAACAGCTCCTATTCAACTACCACTATGCTATCCTTATTTTCACCCATGAGTCCAACTACTTCAATCCCATTTTCCATTAAAAATGTCAAATGTTCAGAAATTTCCTTAGTGATCTCTTCTCCTGGCACAATTAGAGGTATTCCTGGCGGATATGGAATAACAGGCGCTGCCGCAATTCTGCCCACAGCATCTTCTAGCATTATTTGTTGTTTTTGGCTAAAGTATGCTTCAGATGGCAAAATTCTTACTTTCGGTGTTGGCATCTTTATGCTTACTTTGTTTATTTCTTCATAAGGCTCATTTTTTGCAATTTTTTCAATAGCTTCTACTGCTTTTTCAAAGTCCTCTTCAGTGTTCATAGCACTAGTTAACATCAAAGCATAATAATAATCAGCCATTTCTAATCTTATGTTGTGGTCTTTATACATCTTTCTCTTTAGATTTGATCCAGTCATGCCGTCTATGCTTATGAGTATCTTTGTGTTATCTTTAGCATATATGGTTTCGTCATTTTCATCACCAGTGAACACATTTACTCTATCGATTTTTTTGAGTCTTTCTATGATCTCATCAACTTTTCCTATTGTATAGTCAAGTTTCTCTCTACCTTCATTGTCCATGTATGCAATTGATATTTCGTTTGACAATGTAAAAAGATAAGATGGACTAGTAGTCGTAAAAAGCTGAAACCTATCTCTTAATTTATTTAAATCTATTCTATCTGAACCAACATGAATTAAAGAAGTCTGTGTAAAGCTTGGCAAAGTCTTATGTGTGCTTTGAATCACTATATCCGCTCCAGCTTTAAGTGCTGATATTGGTAGTTTGTCTGAAAAAGATAAATGTGGTCCATGAGCTTCATCTACCATAAGTATCCTGTTATGTTTGTGTACTATTTCAGCAATTGTTTTTAAATCAGAACAAACTCCATAATAATTTGGATATGTCAAAACTACGGCTTTGATATCTTTATCATTTGCTAAAGCCTCATCTATATCCTCTGGATATACTCCCGTTAGAACATTGTACTCTTCATTATAGTTTGGATATATATACACAGGATTTAATCTATTTATAATTAAAGCATTGTAAACTGCTTTATGACAATTTCTTTGAATCAAAACTTTATCCCCAGGTTTTGTTATTGCGGCAAGGCTTATGTGTATGCTTCCAGTAGAGCCATTTACTGCATAAATTGTTGATTTTGCGCCAAAAACTTGTGCAGCATACTCTTGAGACTCTTTTATTATTCCTCTTGGCTCAAGCAAGTTATCCATTCCGAATGTTTCTGTCGTATCTATATAGGGAATATATTTGCCCCATTCTATAAGCGAATTTCTACCCTTATGCCCTGGCATGTGAAAAGAAACGCTGTTTTCTTCCATCAGTTTTGTTAATGCTTCCAATACAGGTGTTTTCATCTTAATTTGATCTACCTCCTAAAATTTTAAAGTATATAAACAATGTTTTAATTATAACTTATGTCTTACTAAAATTAAATAAAAATTTTACTATTTCTAAACTATTTTTATCAATATATAACAGGAATCTCTAACCCACAGTGAATACACCTGTTTTTCTCAATCCCAACAATCTCTAATTTAAAATTTCTGTCAATTAATTTTTCATGACAGTTAGGGCAATAAGTGGAGTTGTCAAATCCAAATACATTCCCTATATACACATAATTTAGGTGTCTTTGCGCTATCTCTTTTGCTCTAATAAGAGTGTTTAAATTCGTCGCTGGTTTCGTCATCTTATGTTTTGGAAAATACCTCGAAAAGTGCAAGACAATATTTTTATCTATATTTGAGAGAAAATATGAAAGCTTCTCGATTTCATCTTCACTTGTGTTGTATTCATCAATTAAAAGTGTTGTAACTTCTACATGAGTCTTACTTGCAGCTAATTTAATCGTCTCAAGTACCGGATCTAGTTGCCCTTTACATATTTTTTTATAAAAATCATCTGTCATAGCCTTTAAATCTATATTCATAGCATCAATCAGAGGAAGTATGTTAAGAAGTGGCTCTTTGTTTATAAAACCATTTGTCACAAGGACATTTTTCTTACCCCTGTTTTTCATCTCTTTTGCTAGCTCTTCTACCATTTCATAAAAAATGGTAGGTTCATTGTAAGTATAAGCCATGCCTATTGAATCTGATTCTTCTTCTAATTGAATTATTTTTTCTATGCTTAAATCTATTGCCAAATTCTCTCCATAAACTATCTCATAATTTTGACAATAGTCGCATCGGAAATTGCAGCCAAAACTTCCTATTGAAAAAATCTTCGTACCGGGATAGAAATGAAACAGCGGCTTTTTTTCAATAGGATCAAGTGCAACAGAAGTTATTTTCTCATAATTTAAGCTATATAATACTCCGTTTATGTTCTTTCTGACTTTGCATATCCCGGTTGAGCCGTTTTTGATTTTGCAATTATGAGGGCAAAGCACACAAAATACATATTCCCCTTTATTTTCATAGAATTTAGCTTCTTTCATACAAAACACCTCTATCCATGTCTGATGACTTCAAATTTGGATATCTCGTATTTCTCATGTTCATCTATTCCAGCTTTGTTTAAAGCTATTCTTATTTGATCTCTTACAGTGTCAACTCCCTCTATATCAGGAAGCAATAGCCCCTTTTTAAACCCACTTTCAACAATTATTCCATATTTTTTAGGATCGAGTTCGTCTATTGATTTCACTTTCTTAGGAGGATATAAAACATCTACTGAATAAGACAAAAAAGGTAACTCCTCTTCTGTGACAGGTGAAAATCTAGGGTCTTTTGTACCAGCCTCTACTGCAAAATATATTATTTCCTCTGCTATATTTCTCTTTATTGGCGAAGTTGAGCCAATACATCCTCTAAGCTCTCCAAATTTTTTAATAGAAACAAAAACAGGCATTCTCAAAGACAACATTTCACTGTCTACATATTCAGGAATATCCATGTATTTCCTATTTTTAATGTAATACTCTAAACTCTCTCTAGCTAATCTTTGATATTTATCTTCATTGGCTCTCTTTGATTTAATTTTTTCATCTATTTTTTGTTTTATTTCCTCGATGTAGTCTTTTGAACTTTCTCCCATTATCTCAAATATAGCTGTCATATACCCAACGCCAAATGGACCTTCATAGGATAGTATATGTGGATAAAAATCATGCTGACTCAATGCTCCTGCAAGTATCATAAAAGATCTTAACCCACATTCACCAGCCTCTTTGGCTAAATCCAAGTCAAAACTTATCACTCCTGCTAAGTCTTTGTTTTTGAATAGAGATATGATTTTTTCATCAAATTCTTTTCCTTTTGGGCTATAACTATAAGGCCCACTGTCTAACAATCTATGTGATAAATCTCCGCTAGCTATGATAGATATATTTCTTTTCCCTTTAGCTATTTTTTCTATTATATTTCCGAATTTATACAATTCTATTGGTGATAAAAGTCCATATGTTATATGCACCAACTTAAAATCTGTATATTTCTTAGTTACAAAATGCATTGGTACTAAAACTCCATGATCAAGAGTATCTTCTAACCCATACATCTCATACATCTCTTTATTCATCAGAGCAATCTGAATTCCTTCTTTCTTCGCCATGTCATAGATGTTTTGCACTATTTCTAAATCGTTCTTAAAATGATATTTGAGCTCACTATGTCCAAAATTACCAAAATCTCCATAGAGTTCTTCCCCTATAGACATTGCTATAGCATCCGAAAATAGTGGTCCATGGGGAGTTATTACAATTATGGTTTCAGGTTTTTTATTCTCTATGTCTTCTGCTATTTTCATCAATCCATTTATGGTATCTATGCATTTTTTCTCCTCACCTCTACCTATATTCTCAACTATTATCGGTGGATGAGGGGAGATATATGCACTTACCAAACCTTTCATTTTATCACCTCCATAATTAAGAAGCAGACCCGAAGGTCTGCCCATTTTTATTCTTTATCATCCTTAACTAGTTCGGGTTCAGACCCTTCAATTTCTTCTTCCTCTTCTTCTTTATAGTCAACTGGTCTATTGAGTACGCATATTGTCGTATCGTGGTCTGTGATTACCCTTAGATTTGGATTGTTTATTATATCTAAATCCTTTACCTTTATCGGCTCATTAAAATCTAAATCCTCAACATTGATTTCTATAGCCTCTGGTATATCGCTAGGTAAACATTCGATTTCAATGTTTTCTATCATTTGCATCAATACCGATGGCTGCTTTTTAATCTTGTCTCTGTTGTGAAGAATAATAGGAACTTCAACTTTTATTTTTTCTTTCATATCTAATTTTTGAAAATCTACGTGAATTACATTACCCTTTATTGGATCTTTTTGAATAGACTTGATTATGACAGGCATATTTTCATTACCTAAATTCAAATCAACAAGGTTTGAAGTTCCAGCTTCTCTATATACTTTCATAAATTCTATACTATCAACTTTCAATGGGATTGATTTTTTGTTCCTTTCATATATTATAGCTGGAATTTCATTTTCCTTTCTTATTTTCTTAGCTTTATTCTTGCCTATTTCTTCTCTTATCTCTGCATTTAACTTATAACTCATACTTACTACCTCCCATAAACTTTTTTGTACAGTTTATTACTACCCTATTTGAAAAAATGCAAACCATTTAATGAGTTATTATTAAATGCTTAATTTGATGTACTTTGGCAAGCCATTTTCATATACTCCTTGAGGTTGCCCTTGAATTAGAGGAGTTAAATATTCTATCAGTTCTTCCTTTACGAAATTGTCTGTAATCCACTCTTTTGGTATTTCTTTTACTTTATTAGCTACTAAAGATGGATCTATCTCTACGATTTCAGTTTCAAAAGGACTCTTTGATTTCACTTTTATCCCTGCCATAAACCCTGATTTTCCTTCTAACGCCATTTCATATGCCCTATATCCACAAAGGTGAGAAATGTTTATATCAGTTAAACTTGCGCAATGCATCGCTGCTCTTTGTGCTGTTCCCAATTCGAGCACTTTTACCCTTTTTGTGATGTTGGATTCTTCAATTATGCTTTTTAAGTAGCTCCCTACTCCACCTAATTGAGCATGGGCGAATTTATCATGCACTTCAACAGTCTTTGATTTAAATACATAATCTCCATTCATGTCTTTTAAACCTTCTGAAGCAACGATATAGACTTGTTTTTTGTTTTCATAGCATGCTTTGACATCAGTTAAGAATTTTTCTTTATCAAATTCATTTTCAGGCAGATATATAAAATCAACCACTGGTCTTCCATTGATTTTAGCCAATATACTTGAACTTGCAAGCCAGCCAGCATCTCTACCCATTGTCTCGACAATGAACACTCCATTGTCTTTGTACACACTTGCATCTAAATAGGTTTCCAAAACAGTAGTGGCAATATATTTAGCAGCCGATCCGAAACCTGGTGTAAAATCTGTTTCCATTAAATCATTGTCTATAGTTTTAGGAATTCCAACTATTTTTTTATCAATTCCCTTGTTTTTAACATATAAGCTCAATTTATGAACTGTGTCCATTGAGTCGTTTCCACCGATGTAAAAAAATGTATCTATATCATATTTTTCTAGCGTTTCTAAAATCATCCTGTATTCGCTATCGTCTTCATTAAAATCTTTCATCTTGTGCCTACATGAGCCTAAAGCGCTTGCTGGCGTATGTTTTAAAAGATCAATCTCATATTTGTTTAAAACAGAAAGGTCAATTAGGTTCCCAGCCATAACTCCTTCTATTCCATTTCTTGCTCCATATACCTTTTGAAAATGTTCATGCTTTAGATTAGCATCTAATACCCCACTTACACTTGCATTTATAACAGCGGTTGGCCCACCGGATTGAGCAACTAAACAATTTTTTCCCATAAGAAGCCTCCTAAAATATTTTAAATATTTATACCCACAAATTTATTGAAATACTCAAATCTTTATGCTATCATAATAGTACTTGGGTGGTTAGTTCAGCTGGTAGAGCGCCACGTTGACATCGTGGAGGTCGTTGGTTCGAGTCCAATACCACCCACCAAAAGTTAAAGCACCTTTTTAGGTGCTTTAACTTTCTTTATTTATGATATCTTTTACTTTCATAAGTCTTACTATTGTGCTTCTTTCGTTTTCATCTAATTTCATCCTTATAAATCTAATTGTTTCTTGAAGTTCAGGAATTGTCCTATATTCTAGAGCATTTACTCTTCGTCTTGTTTTTTCAATCTCATCTGCCATAAGCTGACAAGCTTTCTCTACTTCAGCTAATTCCAACAATTTTGGCATTATGCCATACAGTGTAGAAATAGCTTCATCTAGCTCTGGAGAAGTCTGAGCAAATCCATATGGGTAGATGCTTCCCTCGTCGTTTTCTAATTTTCTTATAAAATTCATCACAGGGACTCTAACGCTCATTACATTTTTCTTTTTTATATCTACAGAGATGCTCTCTTTAGGAAAAGCAACAGCTTCCTCTAAAATTTCAGGACTCATAACTGCACTTGCCAACAAAAATGACTCAAAAGCTTCCTTTAATTCTCTTTCCACTTCTTCTCTAAGTCTTTTATTTTCTTTTATGAGTTCTATAAATCTCCTCATAAGTTCGTCTTGTTTATCTTTTAGGAGCTTGTGGCCTCTAGTAGCTGTTTTTAATCTCTCTTTGAGCCTAGTAAGCTCCATTCGGGTAGGGTTAACTTCTAGTACAGCCATCTACTCATCCCCTTTTTCTTCAACAGGCAAGTATTTGTCTAGATATTCCTGTCTTATCCTCTTTAGCTCCGTTCTTGGAATTAATTTCAATAGCTCCCACCCTAAGTCTAGGGTTTCTTCAATGGATCTATTGTTGTGGTACCCTTGATTTACATATTTTTCATCAAAAGCTTCTGCAAATTTTGCAAAGGCCTTATCTGCGTCTGATAAAGCAGATTCACCAAGTATAGTCGCTAACTCTCTAGCTTCAATACCAGAGGTATATGCCGCATAGATTTGATTCATAGTATCCGCATGGTCTTCTCTTGTTTTTCCTTTGCCAATTCCCTTATCTTTTAGTCTTGACAATGAAGGGACTATATTTATAGGAGGTTCAATACCTCTTTTATATAGTTGTCTTGATAGTATTATCTGCCCTTCAGTGATGTAGCCTGTAAGGTCAGGTATAGGGTGAGTGATGTCATCTTCTGGCATTGTCAATATAGGGATTTGTGTGATTGAACCCTTTCTTCCCCTTATTCTACCTGCTCTTTCATAAATTGTTGAAAGGTCTGTATAAAGGTATCCAGGGTATCCTCTTCTGCCAGGTACTTCTTTTCTAGCAGCGGATGTCTCTCTCAAAGCCTCTGCGTAGTTTGTCATATCTGTTAATATAACTAATACATGCATGTCTTTTTCATATGCTAAATACTCTGCACATGTTAGTGCCATTCTTGGTGTAGCAATCCTCTCAATAACTGGGTCATTAGCTAAGTTCATAAACAATACTGCTCTATCTATTGAGCCTGTTGAAGTGAAGTCATCTATGAAAAACTGAGCTTCTTCAAAAGTTATACCCATTGCTGCAAATACAACGGCGAATTTTTCACCACTTCCTAATACTCTTGCTTGTCGTGCAATCTGTGCTGCTACTTCTCCATGTGGTAGTCCAGAACCTGAAAATATAGGAAGTTTTTGCCCTCTAACAAGTGTATTTAATCCATCTATACAAGAAATACCTGTCTGAATGAATTCCTCAGGATAATCTCTAGCTACTGGGTTTATCGGAGAACCATTTATATCAAGTCTTTTTTCTGGAATTATCTTTGGGCCATTGTCTTTTGGCCTACCAAGCCCATCAAATATTCTACCAATCATGTCTTCAGATACACCTAGTTCAAGTGGTCTTCCTAGAAATCTTACTTTAGTAGAATTTAAATTTATTCCAGCAGAGCCTTCAAATAACTGAACCATAGCTCTGTCGCCATTTAGTTCAAGTACTCTTCCTCTTCTTTTTTCTCCATTTTTTAGTTCAATATCAACTAGTTCATCGAACTTTACGCCTTCTACTCCTTCTACAATCATCAATGGGCCTACTACTTCTCTTACTGTATTGTATTCTTTACGCATCTAGAAGGCCTCCTTCCTCAATGAGTTTTGCAATCTCTGTTTCAAGTTCTTTTTCAATATTTTTAATCTCATCTAATCTTTCTTCATCTATATACTTAGCTCTTGCTATTTTTTCTCTTACAGCCATATTCTCAATATCCTTTAAATATACTCCCTTGTTTAATGCATCTAGACTTAAATCATAGAATTTAAGAATTACTTTTAACATCAGATTTTGCTTCTCAAGCGAACAATAAGTGTCGACATCATGGAATGCATTTTGTTGCAAATAATCTTCTCTGATGGATTTCGATGCTTCAAGCTTTAATTGATCCTCAGGCGAAAGCGAGTCTCTACCTACAAGCCTAACTATTTCTTGTAATGATGCTTCCTCTTGAAGCAATGACATCGCTTTAATTCTATTTTTTGCAAATTCTTTATCTATATTATCATTCATCCATTTGTCGATGCTTGATTGATAAAGAGTGTAAGAATTTAGCCAGTTTATAGCTGGGAAGTGTCTTTTATATGATAGTGAATGATCTAGTCCCCAGAATACTTTAACTATTCTTAGAGTTGCCTGAGAAACAGGCTCGGATATATCTCCACCAGGAGGAGATACTGCACCTATTACAGTGATAGCTCCTTCTCTATCGTCACTACCTTTGCAAATTACTTTTCCCGCTCTTTCATAAAATTCTGCAGCTCTAGATGCTAGGTATGCTGGATATCCTTCATCTCCTGGCATCTCTTCAAGCCTTCCAGACATCTCTCTTAGTGCCTCAGCCCATCTAGAAGTAGAGTCTGCCATAAGAGCAACAGAATATCCCATATCTCTAAAGTATTCAGCAATAGTTATACCAGTATAAATTGAAGCCTCTCTAGCAGCAACTGGCATGTTCGAAGTGTTCGCAATTAGAACAGTTCTCTTCATCAAAGACTCACCTGTGGTAGGGTCAATGATTTCAGGGAATTCCATAAGAACATCCGTCATCTCGTTTCCTCTTTCACCGCAGCCAACATAAACAACTATCTCGGTATCAGCCCATTTTGCCAATTGATGTTGTACGACAGTTTTTCCTGAACCGAATGGTCCCGGGATAGCTGCAGTACCACCTTTTGCTACAGGGAAAAATGTATCTATTACTCTTTGTCCTGTTACTAGAGGTATTGTTGGATTTAATTTTCTTTTAAATCCTCTAGCTCTTCTTACTGGCCACTTTTGCATCATTGTCAACGATATTTTATCATCTAATACGCAAACTTCTTCTGTTACTGTGAATTCTCCTTCTTCAATCTTTGTAACAGTTCCTTCGACATTTGGCGGAACCATGATCTTATGAAGAATCAATGCGGTTTCTTGAACAGTTCCGATTATGTCTCCTTCAGTAACTTTATCTCCAACTTTAACAGTTGGTGTGAAATGCCATTTCTTATTTCTATCAAGATTGTCTACTTTTGTTCCTTTTACTAGAAAATCCCCCGAAGCATCTCTAAATGCTTCAAGTGGTCTTTGAATACCATCAAACATGGTCTCCAATAGTCCAGGCCCTAATTCTACTGATAAAGGTTCCCCTGTCGTATAAACAGGATCCCCAGGCCCAATTCCTGTTGTCTCTTCATAAACTTGTATAGAAGCTCTATCGCCTCTCATTTCAATTATTTCACCAATTAATCTATTTTCAGAAACTTCAACAACATCGTAAACATTCGCTTCATCCATTCCCTCTGCAACAACAAGAGGTCCGGATACTTTTATGATCTTTCCTACTTTCAAGTTAAGCCCTCTCTTTCTATAAAATATTTGAGCCTACGGCTTTTTCAACATTCTCATTGATTCTATTCATACCAATATTAAATGTGCCTTGATTGCTTGGTATGAGGATTACCGCAGGTACTATCTCTTTGTCATATCTAGATACAGTATCTGGAATAAGACTAGCAATCTGTTCTGTGATAAATATAATCCCGTATTTGTCCCTAGCAGCACTGTCTAAAGCTTTTCTAGCACTGTCTCTATCAGAAACTGTAAATACATCGACTCCAAGGGCTTTAAAAGCCAATATTGAATCTTTATCTCCTATTACTCCTATTTTATACATATAGCTCACGCAGCCTTTCTCTAATTGCCTGAGGTGATATATTGTTTAATTTTGATACCATTATGATGCGCAAAACCTTTATTTCCATTTCTTTAGCCACGAGATAAGCAAAGATTGGTTCTGGCCCAAAAACGACTGTTTTAGACTCTTTAATCAAGTTAATCAAGTGATTGTCCATGCTCTTTTCAAAAGCAGAAATCCTTCCTGATGAGTTGTATGTTTCTAGACCATTTTTTAACCATTTGCTTATTCTAGAATTCTTAAACTTCATAACCATATTATCAGGAGATTCAAGATAAATGATAGCTATCTCTTCTGGATCAATATTCCCATTTTCAATCAAGATATCTCGCAGAAATTGAATGTCCTTGTCTAGTTTTTTAAGTCTAAGAGCTGTCAATATGTTTATAAAATCTATATTGTCTTTTACATAGTTAACAATCATCTCTATTTCTGTTTTTATAGCTAGATCATATAAATCTTCAAAATAGAATTTGTCAAGGATAATGTCTATTCTTTGAGGATCTTTTTTCTCTTCATAGTCTTTTACGACTGTATTTATAGCTTCCCTGAATTTCTCAGGTATGTTTTTATAATCTGAGCTTAAGAAAAAAGCTTTTAATTTCTCAAAATCCACAGTGCCAATTGGTATATACATTTTTGAAAGGTCAGTGTTCATAAAGTATTCTTTTAGCATCACTTTTAAATTATGATAATCATACTTCAATTTTAAAAGGTCTATGATGCTTTCATCTGGCGACAATTCCTGCATTTCTTTAAAGCTTTTATTGAGCTCATAAGAAAGAATTTTCTCAGTATCTTTCTTGTCGCTAATCTTTGATATGGCATCAGCATATTCAGTATCTTGAAGTATTCTTAAAACATCATCTAAGTCTTTCGCATCTACTAATTTATCTATCGTCACAGAGTCTAGTAGCTTTTTTTCCATGACCCTTATTCGCGTAACACTCTGTGTGAAATCCATGCGGTCCATTACATCACTCCTCTCCTTTAAAGAGGATAGAGGCTATTTCTGTTTCAAGCTCCTCTCTTAATCCGTTTATCATTGCATCAAAAGTAAAGTTATAATAGACATTATCTTCTTTAATGATAAAACCACCATCAATTGTATTATCTATTTCTACGTTGAAATTTTTGTTGAATTTAGACACTAAATTCTTTTTGTCCTCAGATATTATGACGGTTACACTTGAATCTTCTTTAATGTCTTTTAAAGCTTCAGATAATAATTTCTCAAAACTCTGATCGTCTAAATTTTTAAGTTGTTGTTTTGCTTTTTCGAATGCTCTATCTAAAATATATTGTTTTGCTTCTAGCTCTTGATCTCTCGATTTTAACTTGGCTGCCGAAATAGCTCTTTCTTTAATCAGCACTGCTTCTTGTTTGCTCTTATCTATTATTTTTTTAGCTTCGTTTTGTGCTAAAGATACCTTACTACCGATAATATTTTTGCTTTTTTCATCTGCTTCTTTTCTTATCTCTTCAGCTTCTTTTTTAGCATCTTCTATTATTCTCTGGGTAAGGTTTTCTAAGTTTGACATATCTTCACATCCTTACTGTTTAGAAACTTACTGAATTTACAAGTATAAGTGAGATTACAAACGCTAAAAGTGCATATGTCTCAACCATTACTGAGTAAATAATACCCTTTGTACTGTGTTCTTCATTTTTAGCTAAAATCGAAATACCTGCTGCAGCAGTCTTACCTTGAGCTATAGCTGATTGCCATCCAACAAATCCTACTGGCAAACATGAAGCAAATAAATACATTCCTTCAACTAAAGACATATCTGCATTTAATCTTCCTAAAACCAATAGTCCAATTACAAAACCGTACAAACCTTGTGTACCTGGTAACAATTGAAGAATTAAAGATCTACCAAACTTCTCAGGTTCTTCGATAATCAATCCGGATGCTGCTTGTCCAACGATTGATATACCTTTTGCTGAACCTATACCTGAAAAAAGTACTGCAAAAGCTATTCCTAAACCTGCAAAAAATACTCCACCATTTGATACAATAAACTCTGTAAATGTCATTATAATTTCCTCCTTATTTTAAGTTAATATATTTTGGTTTGGCTTTGAAAATATTAAATTTTTGCCCGCCACCTTCGTAGAACTTACCAAAGAATTCCACAAAAGTTAATCTTATAGAATGGACATAGGCTCCCAATAAACTCAATCCTAGGTTGAACACTTGCCCACCTATAAAAATGAGTATTGCTAGTACAAAACCAATTACTCCCATTCCTGAAACCATATTAGCAATCATGTTTATAGCACCTGCAATAAACCCTCCTGCTAATCCCAATGCCATAAGTCTAGAGTATGATACAAAATCTCCTACATAGCCTGTAATTCCATAAAGTGAATATAGCCCTCCAGCAATTTTACCTCCTATGCTTTTTGAGCTTCTCCCTCCAGTCAATATTATTCCTGCCATCCCTCCAACCATCAGCACTAATCCGATCGTGCTTAAAACACTTGGGATATCAACAATAGAGCTTACTAAAAATAAAATAGCTCCACCTATTGCTGCATACCATAATCCTACATCAAATACTGCATCTAAGGCTTTCCCATCTCTGATAAGCATATATGCTTTGATCCCTAGTGCATAAAAGACATGAATTACTCCAAATGCGATAGACAAGACTAGAAGTGTATTATAGTCGGTTGCTGGATCAACAAGGCCAGGAATTTTGACAGCATCTCCAAACATTGAACCGTAGATGAATCCCCATATGATTACTGAAAAACTTAGGTAATAAAAGAATTTTATTGATTTTCTCTGGCTTGGAGATAGATTAAACTTTTTCAATACAAAAAATGTGCCAAGTAGCATAATCAAACCATATCCGACATCCGCAGCCATCATACCAAAGAAAATCGTATAAAATGGCGCTAAGAAAGGAGTTGGATCGATTTCGTTGTATTTTGGCAAAGCATACATTCCTGTGAGAGATTCAAAAGTTTCAGCATATGCTGAATTCTTTAACAATATAGGAACTTTTGGATTGTCCTTTTCAGCATCTTTCACTTCTAAATAGTATACATTGCCTAATGCATCTCTTACACTTTTCTCAAACTCTTCTAGCCTTTCTGTTGGAATATATCCTTTTATATATACTACTTTTTCAGTCTTTATAAAATTTTCAGTTGCAGAAAGTCTGAGTTTGATATTGTTTAGATAATCAAAAGCTAATTTTAAATCCTCTAAATAGCGGACTTTATCTGTTAATTCTTCTTCTAATTTTTCAATTTCCTTCTGATATTCTTGTATCTTTTCTTCTCTTATTTTTATCTCTTCTATCGGGGTAAGTTTTCCATCAAGTTTTACTTTGGAAAAACTTACATTTTTTAGAGTATCCATCACTTCTTCTGTATCTGATTTATGTGTTATCAATAATAGATATAGATTTGTCTTATCCTCATTTAAAATTTCATAGTATAGATTGTTTTGATCTCGAATTATTTCTAAGAACTTATCTTTTAATTTCTTTGGTACGGTCCCTATAGAGATATCTGAAAAATGAGTGTCATAAATCAAATCTACATTTACTCCAAGATTTTTCCAAGGTGTTAACTCAACTATCTCTGCTTTTAAATGTTCTATATTCTGTCGCAAACTTTCTTTTTTCTTAGAAATATCTAACACTTCATCTGCATATTCCATGTATTTAGAATCTGCAACTATCTGTTCTAGTTCTTTAAAATCATAAGTCTTGTTGCCATCCATCATAGCTTTTAATCCAGATTCTTTCTTTTCATATCTAGAGAGAATATTGACAGCAGATGAAACTTTAGATAATTTTGCTTCAACTTCTGTTATCTTTTGTGAATCTCTTACTGGTTCTATGCTTAATGCTTCGTCTTCGAGCTCTTCATTGAGATTGTTAAAATGTACATACCCAAAATTTTGAAGAGTCTTTAGCAAATCTTCTCTTTTTATATCAAAAGCAAATAAGCTAAACTCACTCATTTTAACTATTGCCATAGCTGTTCACAATCCTCTCGATAATAATATTACTAGCTTCTTTTAATTTCTCATCACTTATATTTTTAATCTTTTCAGCTTTCTTATTTCCTTCTTCTAAAATTGGATTAGCAATATACTCACCATTTTCTCTTGCTTCTTCAATTATATTTTTTCCCTTAAGTTCTGCTTCTTCAATTATTTTTTTATACTCTTCTTCTACTTTTAAATGAGCATCAGCTAAAGTTTTTTTTGCATATGCTTTAGCATCTTCAATCAATTTTAAAGCTTCATCCTCTGCATTTTTAATCATTTCTATAGTCTCTTTTGCCACTGTATCACCTCCAGCTTAAAATATCAAAAATATACCCATTCTAATTCTTAATTTTATTACAACAAAATCAATAAATCAACAAATAATAAAAAAAATCAATTAATTCTAATTATTGAAAAATATTAATTTTTAAACTGTCTTTTCGATAAATACCCAAAAAATAAGGGTATAATAACAAAAATAAAAAATGAATAAAAAGGGGGAATTGTTATGTATAAAGCTTTGGGTTCACTAAGTGCATTTTTATTTTTATTTTTGATTTGTCCTTTTGTATTAAACACCATCAACAAACGCTTTTATAATTACCAAAATCAAGGACTTATGAAATGGTCAAAGAGAATTCGAAAATACCATAAACAAGCAGGAGTACTAATTGCAATTATAGCTATTATACATGGAAGACTGATTTTAGGTGAATTTAGATTGCATACTGGATTCGTTTTATATTCAGGGATATTAATTACCGCTATTTTAGGAATATCATATTATAAGACGAAAAAAAAGCCACTTTATTTATGGCATAAAAGAATGATGTTTGTCGATTTGGTCTTGCTCATAATACATTTAGCTGTCCCTAATCTATTAGGATAAAATTGCTACTTAAAATTTAAATAACTTAGAGAAATCTCTAAGTTATTTTTTTTATAAATTTTTTTTAAAAACTTGATAATTTTATAAAAAAAGGGTATAATAAACTTACAACTTGTATATAAGTTGTAAGTTGCTATTAAATGTGTTAATATAGATAGTTTTTAAAAAAGGAGGTAATAGTATGATGCTTGGAAAGGGAGTTTTAATAAAAAATAAACATAAACCCGATATGCAGTTAGAAGAATATAAAATGAAATTAATAGGAAAAGATAGATTAAGAGAAGTAGTTGAACTTCAACATTATGTCTATGAGAACCTTCCTAACAAAGATGTATTGTTTATGGATTCGTATGAGGATATGCTTGGAGATATTGAAAATGGAGCAAAGATTATAGGTGTATTAAACAGTCAAGATAAATTAATTGCTTATAGATATATTTCTTTCCCTAGAAAAGAAAAACGAAACTTAGGTTATGATATAAATTTACCTGAATATGAGCTAGATAAAGTTGTTCACCTTGAAACAACTGTTGTTGATCCATTATATAGAGGAAATGGTCTGCAGATAATCACGTTGGAAAAAGCAAAAGATCTAGCAAAAGAAGAAGGCTTTAAGCATTTTATGTGCACTGTCTCTCCATACAATTTCTATAGTCTGTATAATGTCATGCGCGGTGGATTAAAAATAAAAGCCTTAAAGAAAAAATACGGAACAAAAGCAGATGATTCAGATGGATTGTGGAGATTTATTCTTCACAATGACTTAGATAAAAAATATTATAATCCTGTTGATTTGGTATTATCAAAATGGGCAAATCTAGAAGTACAAAAATCCCTGATTGACCAAGGATATATTGGTTATGAAATAATAAAAGATACTAAAGAACTCAGCTATATAAAAGTTGATGAGGCCTATGCATGATATGGGTAGTCTTTTTTCCTCCTACTAGAAAAGTCGGTATACATACCGGCTTTTTTAGTTTTGTTTTTTTGGGTATGTATAAAAAAAGGAGAGTGATATTATGTTAGATAAAAAAATCGAAGTATTCGATGATGAGATAAGCCTTTTAAAAAGAGTTACTGAACTTGAACTTCTTGGCTATGAAGAAAAAGATATGTATGTTATAGCCAGCAAAGATGAAGATATTTCAATGATTAAAGGAAGTACAGATGTGATAATAAAAGAAGACGATGAATCTATATGGGATAGGTTTAAAAGTTTTTTAAGCGGAGAAGACTCTGTAATAGATGCCCTAAACCGATTAGATTTATCTCAAGATGAGAAAGAAAAATATTATGATGAAGTAAAAAATGGAAGACTAATACTATTGGTAGATCCAAATTACAAAAGCAAATACGAACTTAAAGAAGATGGTCTGTATTATCCAATTGAGGACAAAGAAGTGTTAGAAAAAGATGAAAATTATGATGTAGATGATCTTCCAGATGATTTAAGGGAGGATTTAGGACTAAATCCTAAAGAAGATGGAATCGATATTGGAAAAGAAGTATCAGAAAATATATTGAGAGAAAGGCAAAGAGGGGTATAAGACCTTCCTTATACCCTTTCTTTAAATATTTCTATACTCCTATCTAATATTCCATTGAGATATGCTAGTGTTATGCCATAGTTTGTTATTGGTACATTTGCTTCTTTTGCCAATCTTATCCTTGATAAAATCTCTCTTTTATTAACCATGCATCCACCGCAGTGAATGATTAAGTCGTACTGACTCAAATTTTCTTCAAAGTTGAATCCACTTTTAAAATCAAATTGAACGTCAAAACCCATCTTTTGCCTTATTAAATTAGGAATTTTCTTTCTGCCAATATCCTCATGATTTGTATTATGTGTACAGTTTTCAGCTATCAATACTTTAGAGCCTTTTTTTAATTTGTCTATGGCACTAACCCCTTTTGCAAATTCAAAAAGTTCGCCCTTTTGTCTTGCAAAAAGTATTGAAAAGCTTGTGAGAGGTATTTCTTTTGGAACAATTCTATCCACTTCTTTAAATGCTTGCGAATCTGTTATAACCAAATCCACTTTATTGATGTCTTTCAATGCGCTTTCTAGTTCAGTATTTCTGACAACAAAACTCTTTATCCCATGGTCAAGCAAATCCCTCAATGTCTGAACTTGTGGCAAGATAAGCCTTCCCTTTGGAGCTAGTTTGTCTATCGGAATTACTAAAATAACATTGCTATTTGGCTTTAGTATATCGCTTACTAGAGGTTTTTCTTCGTCTACTGATTTTATAATTGATATAAGTTCTTCTTTTAATTTTTCTATATCCTCTTCTTTTTTTGTAGATATAAATATGGCATCGGTATGTTTTTCTTTTAATTCGCTAAGTTTAGCTTCATCTAATAGATCTGTTTTATTTATAACCTTCAATAACGGAATCTCATAGTATCTTGCTTCATTTTCAAGTCTTTCTAAGCTCAAAACATCAATTTCTAAAGCATCCAGTATATAAAGTGCAATATCAGTCCTTCTTAAAATTTCCATGCTCTTCTTTATTCTTAAACTACCTAATTCCCCTTCATCGTCAATCCCTGCAGTATCTATAAACAGCACTGGGCCTGCTGGAATAAGTTCCATTGCTTTTTTTACTGGATCTGTGGTTGTTCCCTTTATGTCGCTTACTATAGAAACCTCTTGATTAGCTATTGAATTTAGTATCGATGACTTACCTGCATTTCTATTCCCAAAGATTGATATGGTAATCCTATTTGAATTTGGCGTCTTTTCCATAATTTCCCCTCTTATATGAATACATCTCTTTGCCCTTGTTCTATGAGCTTAATCTTATTCTCTATCAAATTTCTTCTGTTAGGACTTTCTTTTCCAATTCTTTCAAGTTCTTTCTCAATCATCTTCTCCCCTAGAACTCTAGTTTCGGGACTTGCATAGTCTATTAGATATTCTTTGAAAGTCAGTATTCCATTTGCTGCACAAAAATGTTGAATATCTCCGGGTTTTGCTATACACATAAAGTCCTCGCCAGTTCTTCCTGACCTATAACAAGCTGTGCAAAATGAGCTTAAGAAATTCATCTCTGACATCTCTCGCACAACATCGTCTAATTCCCTAGTATCTCCTAGTTGAAATTGCTCTTTTGTTGGAGCTAAAGTATCCAGTGTGTATCCGCCAATTCCAATCCTTGAACCAGCATCAATTTGAGAAATGCCATAAGGGATTATCTCTTTTCTAACCTCTTTTGTCTCTCTAGCAGTTAAGATCATTCCTGTATATGGCACTGACAACCTTAAAATAGCAACAATCTTTTTAAAGTCTTCATCAGAAACTTTATATTGAGTTTGATTGTAATATTCATTATTTAAAGCTGGCTCTATTCTAGGAAATGAAATAGTATGAGGTCCAACTCCAAATTTTTCTTCCAAATGAATTGCATGAAACAAAAGCCCCATGACTTCAAATCTCCAGTCATATAAACCGAAAAGTGCTCCTATGCCAACATCGTCTATCCCAGCCTCCATTGCTCTATCAAGCCCATATAGCCTATATGAATAATCTCCTTTCATGTCGCCTTCGGGGTGAAGATAACTATAGGTTTCGTGATGATATGTCTCTTGGAATATTTGGAATGTGCCTATACCTGCTTCTTTGAGCTTCTTGTAGTCTTCGACTTCCATAGGTGCTGCGTTTATGTTTACTCTTCTTATTTCGCCATTGTTAATTTTAGTATCATAAACAGTTCTCATTGTCTCAGCGATAAAATCAGCATCGTAGTCTGGATGCTCCCCATATACTAAAATCAGTCTCTTGTGGCCTTTGCTTTCGAGGATTTCTACTTGCTCTCTAAGCTCATCTAAAGTTAGAGTTTTTCTCTCTATGGCAGTGTTATCCCTTTGAAATCCACAGTATTTGCAGTTGTTTATGCATTTATTACCAATGTAAAGAGGTGCAAAGAATACTATTCTATCTCCATATATTTCTTCTTTTAATATATTAGCTGCCTTAAATATTTCATCAAGTAAATCTTTATCTTCTACATTTATGAGTTTAGCAGTTTCTATTGGCTTTAGCCTCTGTTTTGATAGTGACTTTTGTATGATTTTTAATATCTCTTCTCTTGTTGAATTTTTACCTTCCTCTAATAATGAAAATATCTTTTCGTCATCGATAAAATCTTTAACTTCCTTTTTACTATTTTCCATGATATTCCTCCTAAATTGACCAGTCTATATGGTCTCCTCTTTTAATGTAAGCTTCATATCCTATCTTTTTTAGCCTTTCATTTACTTTATCTAAGTCGTAGACACTTTTGGTCTCTCGATTTTCATAAAGTTTGTATTTCTCTTTTACCTCTGGTGGTGAAAGATTTAACATAAGTACATTTCCACCAGAGAGTATTCCCTTCTCCAGCCCATTCTTATCTAAAGTGTTAACTGCAGTAGTAACTGGGAGCATTGCCTTTGGTAATAAAAGTCTAGTTAGTGATAGAAAAAACATAGTATCTTCCACTGAACCATTCATATAGTTCTTAAGTGGTGTGTCATTATGTATGATTAAAGGCCCTATGCCTACCATATGTGGCTGTAAGTTTTTTAGAAAAATGAGATTTTCTGCCATTGTCTCAGAATTTGAGTTTGGCAGTCCTACTAAAAAACCTGCTCCAACTTGATACCCTAATGATTTTAAATCGTGTAAACACCTCACTCTTTCTTCAAAGCTCATCCCAGGATGAAGCTTTCCATACTGTTTCTCATTTGCTGTTTCATGCCTTAATAAAAATCTATCTGCTCCAGCTTTTTTGAATGCTTCGTATTCTTCAAAGCTCCTCTCTCCAATCGATAGAGTGATCGCTATCCCTTCGAAGTTGTCTTTTAAAGTCTTTATGATATCCGATAGAATTTCTTTTGTGAAATATTCATCTTCTCCACTTTGCATTACAAATGACCTATATCCAAAATCATAAGCTTTCCCGATTGAATCCACTATCTGATTCTTTGTAAGTCTAAATCTATCAGCCTTTTCATTATCCTTTCTTAAGCCACAATACATGCAATTTTTATTGCAGTAGTTTGAAAACTCAATTAGACCTCTAATGTAGATTTTATTTCCATAAATTTTTCGACTTAATTCTTTTGCCTTTACTTTAATATTATCTTTTGTCTTTTCATCTGCATTGTCTATTAAATAAATTAGCTCTCTTTTTGTAATGCTTTTATTCTCATAAAGCTTTTCTAAAATTTCCTCCATAGCTACACTTCCTTTTTAGATATAGATGTCTTTACTGAGCAATTTTTTAAATTCCCTAGTTTGCCAGTAAAGCTATTTATTTCGTCTATATCTCCAACAACAACTAAAGTAATAGCAGCCACATCATATTCATTGAAAGGAATCCCCATCCTTCCTTTAATTATGTCTTTGTAATTTGCTACGATTTTATTAAACTCATACTGTGTATTTGCACTGTCTTCAAGTAAAGCACTAATCATTGCTATTTTTTTCACATTATCACCCCTAAAAAAAACTTCCCCTAAGGGAAGTTAAAGTCATGACAAAACCCTAAATCCCTCAAAGCTTAAAGACAACTCTCAAAGCCTAGGTATTAGCTAAATTTTATTCCATTCAATCAAGGATACCCTCGAAAAAACGGAAAAATATTCTTTGTCATTATATTAACAAAATCGTATTATATTGTCAACATATTTCAATGGCATCTCCAGCTTTTATTTTCCCACCCTTAATCACTCTAGCGAAAATCCCTTCTCTTGGCATAACACAATCCCCGACCTTTTGTTTTATTGCACAACCAGCATGACATTGCTTGCCAATTTGGGTAACTTCGAGTTCACATTCCCCGACCTTTAATCGAGTTCCTATGGGAAGTTCATAAAGTAGTATGCCTGATGTAGTTATGTTTTCTGCAAAATCTCCTAATTGCAGTTCATCCAGTCCATTTCTTTTCATTTTTTCTATACTCTCAATTCCAAGCAAGCTCACTTGTCTATGCCATTTCCCTGCGTGAGCATCGCTTTTAAGTCCAAAGTCCTCTATGAATTCGCCCTCTGCTATGGGAGTTTTTACAACCCCCTTTTTATCAGAAATATTTACAGAGACTACTTCGCCTTTTAATTTTCTCAAAAATGTTCCTGATTTTCCTCCTGTTTTTTTAATTAATTTTACTTCTTCTATACTCATCTCTCTATCGATTGCTTTTGCCATGTCATATATAGTGAGTAATGATGTTGTGACTGCATTTAATGCTTCCATCTCAACCCCTGTTTTAGAAGTTGTCTTTACTTTAGAATAAACTTCAATATAATTTTCTCCATAGTTAAATGTCATGTCAACAGAAGACAAAAATATATTGTGACACATTGGAATTAAATCACTCGTCTTTTTAGCAGCCATTATTCCAGCTACTTGTGCTACGGGTAGAACATCTCCTTTTTTGATCTTTCCTTCTTTAATCAAATCTATGGTTTCTTTTTTAGCCGTTATTTTCCCATAAGCTATAGCAACTCTTTCGGTTTCTTCTTTATCTCCAACATCAACCATCTTAGGTAAACCTTCAGCATTAAAATGTGTAAATTCCATATTATCCCCCGATTTCATTCATATTTCTATTTATAGTGATATCCTTTTCTAGTTCATGTTCTTTTTCTTTAGACAAAATAGCCTCTCTAATCACTTCTTCTAAATTTTCACCTTCATATAGGTATTTTTTTAAATCTATCTCTCTATTCGAGTGTAAACACAATTTTAATTTCCCCGTAGAAGTTAGCCTTACTCTATTGCAGTCTTTGCAGAATTTGCAACTTATAGGATTTATAAGGCCAACTTTGCCAATAGCGTTTGGAAGCTTATAGTATTGTGCAGGCGAGTGAATGTCATCATTCTCGATTTTTTCTAATGCACTCACTCTAGAAAGCACTGTAGTGTTTGGGATAAATTTAGCTTTAGCAAAGTTTTTAGCCTCTCCAATAGGCATAAGTTCAATAAATCTAACATCTATAGGATGATTTATAGTTAAATTTACAAAATCTTCTATTTCATCATCATTGAATCCGCCAATCAATACTGTATTTATTTTTACAGGGTTTAAATCGTATTCAATTTCTTTCTTTATAGCCCTTTTTACCCTCTGTATATCTCCACCTCTTGTGATTTCTTTGTACTTTTCTGCGTCTAAACTATCAAGGCTTATGTTTACTCGATTAAGTCCTGCTTTTTTAAGGGGTTCAATATAATCCTCAAGTAATATACCATTTGTAGTCATCGTGATTTCTTTAACGCCTTCTAATTTGCTTACTCTTTCTATCAGGTTAACAGCTCCGAGCCTTACTAATGGTTCTCCACCTGTAAATCTTATCTTTTTTACCCCAGTATTTACAAAAACTTTTATTATCTCATACATTTCCTCTAGAGTAAGCATTTCTTCATGGGGTAGTTTATTTGCTATTCCCTTTTCAGGCATGCAGTAAACACATCTTAAATTACATCTATCAGTAAGTGAAACTCTCAAATAATCTATCTCTCTTCCAAACGCATCTTTCATATAATCACCGTCATTCTATTATTATTATTTCGCCAATGTTTTCAAAGCCATATCCACCTAAGGCTTCAACTCTGTTTTTAAACTCTTCGCTTTTTAGTATTTCTATGAACTCTTTTATCCTGTCGAGCTCTAAGTTCTTAGCATAAGTTAAAAAGTCGTACTCCTCAGGTTTTAAAGGATAAAAATCCAAATCTAAAGCTTTGCTTGCAGAATATACACCCAAGCCTACATTTGCGCTCTTGTTCTTAACAGCTGCAGCAACAGCCATATGAGTAGAAAATTCTCTTTGATATCCCTTTATTTCCTCTGGGTTCACATTGTTTTTCGCCAGCTCGTAATCTAATAGCACTCTTGTTCCAGAGCCTCTTTGTCTGTTTGCAAATACTACATCTTCCCTTACTAAGTCGTTGACCGATTGTATGTTTAGAGGATTTCCCTTTTCTACTATAAAGCCTTGTATTCTATTTAAGCCTTTTATGAGTGCCATCTTTTCCCCATTAAAATACTTTCTTACATAGCTGATATTGTATTCTCCTGTATCAGCATCTAATAAATGAATTGGTGCTAAATGGCATTCTCTACGTCTTAAAGATAGTATACCTCCCATGCTACCTACATGAGTGGATTTAAGTTTCATCATGTCGGCTACTATATCCATGCATATATCATGGCTTCCTATGGAAACAAGACTTTCTTTTATCTGATTGAGTGGTCTTAGTAGTTTCACATCTACTGTATCTGAAACGTCATAACCTTCTACATTCCTTGGTATTTTGCATAGTCCATCTGCTTTTACTAAGCTCATTATAACTCCAGCTCCAGATTGTAGGGGTGTTGCAATGAGTTTATCATCAACAAACCCTAGAGTTACTCTGATTATTTCTTCATTTTTGAGAGATGAAACTACTCTTTTAGTAAGGGTGGCCTTTGCTATTTCATCCTTGTCATCTTCAAGTCCTAAAAATTTTAATATAACTGGTTTTACAAAAACATCAAACACTAAATAACTAGAAACGGGATATCCCGGTATTCCTATGATAGGTTTTCCCTTTACTATTCCTAAAATAGTTGGTTTCCCCGGTTTCATGGCTACTCCATGCACTACCACTTCTCCAATTTCATCGATTACATCTACTGTATAGTCCATTGTACCTGCTGATGAACCTGCATTTACTAATACTATGTCGTTTTTTTCAACAGCTTCTAAAACCATTGCTTTTATTGTTTCGTATTCATCTACTGCTATCGAACCCTTGTTGGGAATTCCACCTAATTCTAAAACTAGATTTTCGAATACATATGAATTTGAATCTATGATCTTTCCTTCTACTACTTCCTCCACATTTTCAACTATTTCACTCCCCGTAGGGATAAGGGCAACTTTTGGCTTTTCATAAACACTTATCTCATCAATCCCACCTGATATCAACGCTCCAATATCCACTGGTCTAATTTTATGTTTAGAAGGCAGTATCATCTCTGTTGCTACTATATCCTCCCCAATTTGCCTTATGTGTTGATAAGGATAAGCTGGAGATAAAATTTCGATTGTATCTTCATCTTTTATTATGCAATCCTCTATCATTATCACTGCATCATATGGCTCTTTTACAGGATTTCCAGTGTTTATATAGATAAAATCACGTTTTAGTTTCAATGTCTTAGGTTCACTTTCTGTTGCTCCTGTAGTATTAGCAGATATTACAGCTATGCCATCCATAGCAGCAGAATTGTAGCTCGGCGATGAGAGTTTTGCATACACCGCTTTTGAAGTTACTCTGTTTAAAGCATCTCTTACCTTTATCGATTCTTCTTTGGGCTTTATCTCTAATTTATTGAAGTACTTATCAATTGCTATATTTACATCTATATTGTCAATATAAGTTTTTCTACTCATCGCTTCTCCTCCTACAATAGATATACCTCTCTTAAATCACCTCTATTTACGCCTTCTTCATGAATTTTAATAACAATATATCCGTCAGCTTTTGAAAGATTTGTTATCATTCCTGATTTCCCAAATTTAGGCGTAGCATAGTACTCTCCATTTTCTTTCTTTATGTTCACAAAGACATATGTGTCTTTACCTGGAGCAGATGGAAAATTTGCAGTCATCTTTGCAAATATGGTGGGTTTTATAGTTTTTAAGCTGTAAAGTTGTTCTATAAACGGCTCTACAACTGCCATAAATACAGTCATTGCAGATACTGGATGTCCTGGAAGGCCAATGACAAGTTTTCCTTTTGCACTAGCAATAAGTGTGGGTTTTCCAGGTTTTATTGAGATTCCATGAGCAAGCACGCCTTTTCCTCCCAGAGAATTAATTGCCTCTTTAGTGTAATCTCTTTCTCCTACTGAACTTCCCCCCGAAAGTAGTACTATATCACTTTTTTCTAATCCATCTGATATAGCCTCTTTCAATTGAATAAAATCATCCTTTACAATTATATTTCCCACAACTTCTAACCCTACTTTTTTAGATTGGGCTTTTAAACTATATGAATTGATATCTCTTATTTTCCCAAATTCTAATTTATCTTCTATTCCTATTATCTCATCTCCTGTTGATATGATGAAAACTTTAGGTTTTTTAAATACCTGTACTTTTGATATCCCTAGACTTGCTAAAGCACCGATATGAGCAGGATTTAATTTTTTCCCTCTTTCTATTACAACTTCATTTTCTTTAATATCTTCCCCTCGTTTAATTATGTTTTCCTGAATCCTCACTGGTTTTTGGACCAAGAGAGTTTTTTCATCCATCTTTTCAGTGTTTTCAATCATTATGACGGCATTGGCTCCTTTGGGTATCATTCCCCCAGTTGGAACATAAGCACATTTTCCACTGCTAACCACTAGTTCTGTCTTATCCCCCATTTTAACTTCTCCTATGATTTCCAGCACCGTTGGTATAGTATCAGTTGATCCATAGCTATCTTCTGCTACTATTGCATATCCATCAACTGTTGATCTATCAAATTCTGGTACAAACACATTTGATATTACATCTTCATAAAGCACTCTATCGTAAGCATCATCTAAATCTACAATTTCTGATTCCAATTTATAGTCTTTAAACTCCTCTTTTATAATATTTACTGCTTCTTCAATCAAAATAGTTTTAAAAAATTCCACTAAGAAATCCTCCCTCGTTCTAAAAATACTACCTCATCACAGATTCTATCTGATTGAATAGCATCGTGTGTAACAATGATTATAGTAGCATTTGATTGTTTGTGAAAATCTAGTATGCAATTTTCAATAGTAATCATAGCTTCTTCATCAATACTCGAAGTGGGTTCATCAAGTAGCAATAACTTAGGCCTTATCACTAAAGCCCTTGCTAAAGCGACTTTCTGAGCTTCTCCACCTGATAGTTGATTTCCTCTCTTATTTAGCAAATCTTCTATCTCTAAAGCTTTAGCTAATTCTAAAGTCCTTCTTTCAATTTCAACTTTGTCTAATTTTCTTAAAAGCATTGGATACTTAATATTATCTTTGACTTTTCGCTTAAATAAAAATGGTTTTTGAAAAACTTCTGTAATTTCTTTTTGTATTTTTTCATCTAAGGGTTTCCCGTCATAGAGCACTTCTCCTTCAAATTGTGGATCCAAACCAGCAATGATGTTTAATAATGTGCTTTTACCAACTCCATTTGGCCCTCTTAGTCCGATTATTTGCCCTGCTTTAAATGTATAATCAGCTATATCTAAAACTAAATTTTCTTTATAATACTTCTTTAAGTTTCTTACCTTAACTTCCATTTAATCCTCCACGTTGAAAGAATAAATTATACTGTGAATGGCAAATGATATCACCAATAGTATAATCCCAAGAGCTATAGCCATTGGATAGTCTCCTCTTGAATTCATCATAGATATAGTCGTAGTCATTACTCTGGTTTGCCCTTTTATGTTCCCGCCGACAATCATAACAGCACCAACCTCAGAAATTGCCCTTGAAAAAGAAGTCGCGATATTTGCTATGATGTCTGAATTCAATTCTCTAATTATAAGAATGGTGGAGTGAAAATCTCCTCCACCTAAAGTTTTTACTACTCGCTTGTAGTCCATACCTCTGTGCATTGCAAGATTATATGTAAGCCCAAATATCAATGGCAATACTAAAAGTGTCTGCGCTAGTACCATAGCTTTTGGTGTGTACATTATACCCAAAAATCCCAAAGGCCCATTTCTCGTAAATAAAAGGGCTACAACTAACCCCACTATGACGGATGGTATGCTCATAGATGTGTAAACTAATCTAGAAAAACCCCTCTTGTGTTTGAAATCCTTTAATCCAAAATAACAACCTAATGGTACAAATATGAACGAGGCAATTAATGTTGCAGATGTTGAAACAAAAAGTGAAAGTCCAATTATCTCATAAATCTCTTTATCGAAACTAATCAATAATTCTATTGCCTTTAAAAACCCATCCCAGATATAATTCATATTGCACCTCTTAGCATTTATTTGCTATTTATAATTAGGAATAAACAATGGTTGACCGTATTCCTCTACGCCATATTCTCCGATTAGCTTTTGAATGTCTTCTCTTGTAATCCATTCCATAAATTTAACAGCGCCTTCATAATTTATCGTTTCAAACTTCTCTGGATTTACTGGCAATACGCCATATTGGTTGAATAAGTTCTCGTCGCCTTCGACGATAATATCTAAATCCAACGTGTCTTTTAAACTCAAATAAGTACCTCTATCTGCAATAGTATAGGCTCTCTTTTCATCAGCAACTTTAAGTGTATCCCCCATACCACTGCCAGTTTCGATATACCATTCTCCAGTTGGTTCTATCCCAACTAGCTTCCAAAGAGCTAATTCTTTTTTATGTGTGCCTGAGTCATCGCCTCTAGATACAAAGGTATACTCGTTGTCATTTATTTCCTTTAAAGCTGTTAAAATATCATTTCCTTTTTGCAGTTTGCCATCAGCAGGTCCAACTAAAATGAAGTCATTGTACATTACGTCTCTTCTTTCAGTCGCAAAACCTTCTTCCACGAGTTTTAATTCATCTGGTTTTGCATGGACTAGTAGCACATCTGCTTCTCCATCTCTAGCCATTTGGATTGCCTTTCCTGAGCCAACCGCAATTGTTTTAACCTCGATATTTGTCTCCTCTGTAAATAATGGAAGTAAATAATCTAATAATCCTGTGTCCTGTGTGCTAGTTGTTGTAGCTAAGATAATGCTACCAGTAGGAGCCGTCGTTTCATTTTCAGTATTGCTTTCAGTGTTGTTCTGACTTATATTTTCTTCTACCGGTGTTGAAGTACAAGCACTTAAAACAAGAATCAATGACAACAAAATCGAGAAAAACGTTTTTCTACTTTTCAAAATATTCCCTCCTTTTATATTTTTATAGTATTACTCTAAATCAGCTAATGTCAAGCTTTGAGATTGATAGAAAAATAACCATCCTTTTAAGATATTAATGTTATCTCTTAAAAGGATGGTTATTCTTACGCTAGTATTTTCAGATGCTTAAATTAAAAAATAGGGGAATATAATGATTTATCTAAATGTTTATAAATAAATTTATCACTCAAAACATTTAAATCATTAAAGAGTTTATTCTTTTTCTAATAGTTTATAAAGAAATTCACAAATGAATTTCACCCATACTAAAAGCACAATAGGTAGTAAGTATGTCCAATAAAAGCTGTATATATCCATCGCAAGTTGGCTACCGTTTGAGTCAATGGTGTAGTTTTGTAAATATATAAAACTATAAGAAAGTATAAAACTTAATACAAGCAAAACCGAACATATAGTTTTATTAGTAAACGTACCAAATCCAAATACCCTTTTCATAAAAACCTCCTTTTATCCTTATACGTTTTGTAAACTTAAATGAAAATTGAGGACTCCAAACTCTCTATGGTACAATGTTTTTGCAACAAACAAATACCTCCCAGAAAGGATGAAGTCC
>NZ_JBSQIL010000006.1:0-47488 GCF_055108775.1 Soehngenia sp.
CTAACTCGTTACTTAAAAAGCAAAATTATATCTCGAAGGTGACATTTTCATAGAATAAAATCATGATTTTTTAGGTGACATTTTCACAGGTTATTGACATACCTTTTTTAAAGTTTTTGTAAAATCTTTTCAAAATCATTGAATAAATGCTCCCACGATAGTTCTTTTAAATCATGATCTATTGCGGTAAATTGATTATACCCATGTAGTATTCTTTTAATCATTTTTTCTATGCTTTTTTCTAGCGATTTTTCAAAAATAATTTTCCCATCCTCTGA
The DNA here is from genome assembly GCF_055108775.1 of Soehngenia sp. NCBI lineage: Bacteria > Bacillati > Bacillota > Tissierellia > Tissierellales > Tissierellaceae > Soehngenia > Soehngenia sp. The sequence goes on from NZ_JBSQIL010000006.1 coordinate 279, forward strand.
AACATCATCTATGCTAGACATTGGTGGCAAATCAACATATTCTATTATACCACTATTATTTATTTTATCTCCCAAATACTCTTTTATTCCATTATGGTTTGTTGCTACTACTAGCAATCCACAAGCTAATGCTTCTATAGTAGCCAAGCCTAATCCTTCATAAAACGAGGGAAGAACGAATATGTGTGACTTCCTAAATACATTTCCCAGTTCTTTTTGACTAAGATTTCCAAGCCATATTGCCCCATTTTCATTTGCCATTTCTAGAATTTTTTCTTTCTCTTCTCCATTTCCATCTCCTGCTAATTTAAGTTCGATATCATATTTATGTCTCAAATTACTATAGGCTTTTATGAGATAAGGTATTCCTTTGCTGTTGCTCAATTTTCCGGCATAAATCAATTTAATTGGTTTGATATCAGGCTTTGTTTTGGGTGGATAGAAGAATTCTTGATTATATCCGGCTCCTATAACTTCAATTTTATCTTGTGGAATATTATATAAAAGGTTAATTTCTGATTTTTGTTCGGTTGACAATGTTAATACATAATCTAATTTTTGGCACCCTTCAAGTACAAATTCTATGTACTTAGGATTTAGATACATTTGTCTGATATCTGTCCCATGACATATTGCTACGACTTTTTTATTCCCTTTATACTTACATACAAGTGATGTTAAAATCCAAAGGTGATGTGATATTATTATGTCTGGATTAAAAATATTTAAAGCTTTTAAAAATGATTTCTCAAATGCTTTAACCCAAGTTGATAGCATCTCATCGCTTAAATCCTTATATCTAGTGCTCGGGTAAGGCATTATATCACTCATCCCAACAATATTAAATGGTAATTCTTCAGTATTAAATTCGACTAAATCCAAATAGCTTAAAGAATCATTTTCATATGTTAAGCCTTCTTGTATTGCTCCAACTAATCCTTGTTCATGATTATTCTTCTTTCCTTCATCAATCAACGAATTTACATATATCCCACTTCCAGTTTTTCCCGGAAATTGAGATATGATATGAAGTATTTTCATCTCTCTCACCTATAAAATATTGCGGCTAAATAGCCGCAATAAATAATTAATCTTCTAAAGGTTTCATAGTAGGGAATAGGATTACATCTCTTATGCTAGACTGATTTGTTAATAGCATAATCATTCTGTCTATTCCAATCCCTTCTCCTCCTGTAGGAGGCAAGCCTACTTCAATGGCATTTATAAAGTCAGTATCCATTGGATGAGCTTCTTCATCTCCGGATTCCTTTTGTCTTACTTGTTCTTCAAATCTCTCTCTTTGATCTATAGGGTCATTTAATTCTGAGAATGCATTTGCGATTTCCCAAGTGTTTATGAATGCTTCAAATCTATTTGTGATTCTTGGATCTTTAGGATTTCTCTTTGCTAAAGGTGATATATCCACAGGGTGACCAGTAATAAATGTAGGTTGGATAAGATGCTGCTCAACAAATTCTTCAAACATCTCAGCTATTATCATTCCTCTGGTCATATTATCTTCGATTTCTAGACCCTTTTCTCTAGCAACTTTTCTTGCTTCTTCATCGGTGTCAATTAGGCTAAAGTCAACTCCTGTATATTTCTTTACCGCTTCAGCCATATCCATTCTATCCCAAGGAGGTGTCAAATCTATTTCAGTCCCTTGATAGTTTATTACTGTAGTCCCCAATGTTTTCATGGCTACATATGAGAATAATTCTTCTGTAAGCTTTATCATGTCTTCAAAATCAGCATATGCTTGATAAAATTCTATACTTGTAAATTCAGGATTGTGCCTTTGGTCCATTCCTTCATTTCTAAACATTTTCCCCATTTCATAAACTCTTTCAAATCCGCCGACAATTAGCCTCTTTAAATAAAGTTCATTTGCAATTCTTAAATACATGTCAATATCTAAAGCGTTATGATGAGTTATAAATGGTCTTGCATTTGCACCTCCAGCAATAGTGCTAAGTATTGGTGTTTCAACCTCTAAATAACCTCTGTTGTCTAGAAACTCTTTGACGGCTTTAATTATTTTGCTTCTAAGTATAAAAGTGTCTTTAACTTCAGGGTTGACTATTAAGTCTACATATCTTTGTCTATATCTAAGTTCTTGGTCTTTAAGACCATGGAATTTTTCAGGAAGAATTTGAAGTGATTTTGATAAAAGAGTTATTTTTTCAGCTCTTATTGAAATTTCTCCTGTTTGAGTTTTAAATACAATCCCTTCAGCTCCGACAATATCTCCTATGTCCAAAAAATCTAAATCTTCGTATCCTTCATCTCCAAGTACATCTTTCTTAGCAAATAGTTGAATCCTTCCATCACTATCTTGTAAGTCGAAAAATGTAACTTTACCATGCCCTCTTCTAGACATCAACCTTCCCGCTACACTTACCTTTTGCCCTTCGAGTTCATCGTAATTTTCTTTGATTTCAATACTATGATGAGTATATTCATATTTTTCAATTAAATAAGGGTTTTTACCTTTTTCAATAAGTTTAGCTAATTTGTCTCTTCTAATTTTTAGCATTTCATTTAAATTTTGTTCATTATTATCCACTTAAAGCCCCCCTCAATTTAGAATTCATATTATCTCATTATTGCCTTTACTTTATATTTGATAACTCCATCAGGCGCTTGTACACTTACAGTATCTCCTACTTTTCTTCCAAGCAGTGCTTTACCCATAGGAGACTCATTTGATATTTTACCTTCGAATGGATCTGCCTCAGCTGAACCTACTATCGTATATTCCATTTCTTCGTTAAATTCTATGTCTAAAACAATAACTCTTGATCCTATTGTCACTATTTCAGTAGATATTTCATCATCATCTATAACTACTGCATTTCTAAGCATAGCTTCAAGTTTAGCTATTCTCTCTTCTAATTTTGCCTGCTCGTTTTTGGCTTGGTCATATTCTGCATTCTCGCTGATATCTCCAAAAGCAAGAGCTTGTTTTATTCTATCTGCTATCTCTTTTCTCTTTACTACTTTTGCTTCCTCTAATTCCATTTCTAGTTTTTCTAAACCTTCAGGGGTCAGAAATACTTCCTTTTCGGTCATTTGACTCTCTCCTTTGATTTAATTATTACATGTGATGTGATTATGCTTCAAATTGTATCTGAATATTTCTAACTTTGTATGCAACCTATTATAATCAAGCATAAATTAGTTGTCAAGCTATAAACAATCTTATTTGTCAAGAACATTTAGTGTTCTTAAATAGTTACTTAAAACCATCTCCAATTCTTCTCGAGAACTTATCCTATTAATTTGGTCTCTAACTGATTTTGAATTTCTTAATCCTTTGATGTATGCATGTATGTGTTTTCTCATCTCTTTTATGCCTACTTTTTCTCCTTTTAAATCACACATTTCATTCAAGTGATATATAACCATATTTATAATCATCTCTGGATTAGGTATTGTTATTTCTCTGTTTTCTAGTGCTTCTTTGATATTTAAAAATATCCATGGATTTCCTATTGCACCTCTCCCAATAGCAACATAATCACAATTAGTTTTTTCTATCATATCTAACGCATCTTTTGCATCAAATATATCTCCATTACCAATAACTGGTATTGATACGTTTTCTTTTACCTTTCTTATGAAATCAATATCAGCTTTCCCAGAATAGAACATTTCTCTAGTTCTAGCATGTACTGTTATCGCGCTTGCTCCTGCTTGTTCTAGCATCTTTGCAAATTCAACACCATTTATGTTGTTTTTATCCCAGCCCATTCTTATTTTTACTGTAACTGGTTTATTAGAAACTTCTGCTATCTTTTTTACAATTCTGTAGCTCAATTTCATATCTCTCATCAATGCACTGCCTTCATTATTTTTTACGATTTTTGGAGCTGGACAACCCATATTTATGTCAATTATGTCAAAATCATTTCGTGTGTTTAGTTTAGTTTCAACAACATATGCCATTATATCTGGGTCAGAGCCAAATATTTGAATAGCCATAGGTCTCTCTATTTCATCAGTAATGGTCAATTCCTCTGTCTTTTTATCATTATAATACATTGCTTTTGCACTGACCATCTCACTTGTTACTAATCCAGCTCCTAGTTTTTTTGCTATTTTTCTAAAAGGTAAGTCTGTATAGCCAGCCATTGGAGCTAATACAGCTTTTGAATCAATTTTTACTTTTCCTATTATACCGATCAACTCCTATCAAATAAGGTAAGTAACGTCTAGTTACTTACCTTATTTCTTTCATATATTATCCTTAAACCTTCTAGTGTTAAATACTTATCCACGACTTTTATTCTCTTAGTCTGCGCAGAAATCAGATTAGCAAATCCTCCAGTAGCTACTACCATAACTTCATCAGGATTTTTATCCATTTCTTCTATCATTTTTTCTATGATGTAATCTATCATTCCCGCAAAACCATAAATAAGCCCAGATTGGATGCTTGTAATAGTGTTTTTCCCAATTACTTTCTCAGGTTTAGTAATCTCTACCTTAGGCAGCTTAGCTGTTCTTAAGAACAATGCCTCAGCAGAAATATTTATCCCAGGTGTTATAACCCCACCTAAATATTCCCCTTGTTCATTCACATAGCAAAATGTATTAGCTGTACCAAAGTCTACAATTATAACTGGACCACCAAATTTCTCATAAGCTGCAACTGCATTGACTATTCTATCAGCTCCGACTTCTTTTGGATTATCGTATTTGATATTCATACCCGTCTTTACCCCTGGTCCTATTACAATAGGTACTTTATTGAAATATCTTTGTGACATTGCTGGTAAAGTATGCATTAGTGTCGGAACTACAGAAGAAATGATTATATCATCTATATCTTCTCTTTTGATATTGTCATACTTAAAAAATTGATCAAATAGCAATCCATATTCATCAGAGGTTTTTTCTTTATCAGTGGCAATTCTTCTATCATAAACCAATTTATTCCCATCATAAACTCCAAATACAATATTAGTGTTTCCTACATCTATAACCAATAACAATTTTTCACCTTCTAGCATCATTTTCTTTTGAGTGCAGTAACAACACTTGATACAACTATTGCTGCAATTATTGTCTCTGGTATACCATTTGCAACACCAATTCCTGCGATTACTCTTCCTACAAATTGTGTATCCTGTCCTATAGATTCAACAAACTGTTCCCCATATATTAAATAAATCATAGACAATACTAATACAGTGTTTGTAAGTGTCCCTATGACAGCACTTATCAAAACATCTATTGATTTACCTTTAAATTTCTTGGTCGTAACATATATCATCGCTGATGCCAATATAATTAATATTATATTTATAAGCACACTCCATATGCTAGTGTAATTGATTATATCAAGATATAATCCTCTAGCCAAATATAAAATTATTCCCGCCCATATTAAATTCATAATCCATATCGTTTTTTTATTGCCAATTTTATTAAAAAAGCTATAGCTATAATAAGATGTTATCCCTATAAGTATTCTTGGAAGAACAGAAACTAATGGATTAAGAAAGAATGGACTTACAGGCGTAGGTGCGGTAATTGCTTGATATATACTAAATAGTCCAAAGATTAATCCAACTAACGCTCCTACAATGGGTCCTTCCAGTATTGCTCCTATTATAACAGGTATGTGCATAGTTGTAGCTCTAGTAGGCCCTACTGGTATAAACCCTAAGGGTGTCATTCCTAAAACAATTGAAACAGCTCCTAAAACTCCAATGACAGTCAATCTTCTAACATTTACACTTTTACCATTTTTCATTTTATACCTCCGCTCTAGTTCCTTTTGGATACCAGTCGATATTCCAATTTTTTTATTTTAGTCTGGCTCAAACAGATACCAGCTTATTAACAAGATAATTATACATATTTAGAAATAAATATACAAGATTAATTTATTATATCCTTATAGGCTTTGAGATTTGCTAAGCTTTCAGCATTAAAAATTGAATTTACTATTGCTCTCCTAACAACCTCTGCTCCCAATGTAAATACTAAATTAATATCTGCATCTATTTCATTAGTAGCCAAAGAAAAGATTGTGTCCCCATCATACATTGTATGAACAGGATTTATTGCTCTGGCAAATCCATTGTGTGATATTTCTGCAAGCTTATTTGCATATGCTTTAGTCAATCTTGCATTGGTTGCTACTACCCCTATTGTTGTATTTGTATGATTTAGTGTCTTTTTTAAATGTCCACTTTTCATTATTTCAAGAGTATTTAGCAATTTCTTTTCATTATAATCATAAACACCTGCAATTTGCTCAGTTCCTTCGTATATATCTCCTAAGCTATTAGTGCATATTATTGCCGAAACAATTAAATCTCCTACTTTGATCGAGGCACTACCTATTCCTGATTTCATAGCACTTTCAAATCCCAAAATTTTCCCGACACTAGCACCCATTCCACAGCCTATATTCCCTTGCCTATCTTCATTTAAAGTTGCATTTTCACATGCTCTATAACCCATTTCTTTATCAGGTCTAATCGTATGATCCCCTAAATTTAAATCAAATATAACTGCAGATGCTACTATAGGAACTTTAGTAAATCCTACATCTAATCCTATCCCCTTCTTTTCTAAAAACTCCATAACTCCAGATGAAGCATCTAATCCAAAAGCAGAACCTCCTGATAATACTATAGCATTTATTTTTTCTACCATCTTATCAGGTCTAAAAAGATCGGTTTCTCTTGTTCCCGGTGCACTGCCTCTAACATCAACTCCTCCGATTGCTCCTTCTTCACTAATAATGACAGTTAGCCCTGTAATTCCTTCTTCCGAATGTGCATGTCCTACTTTTATGCCTTTTACATCTGTTATATAACCACTGTACATTTTTTACATCTCCTAATATATAATTTTCTATTTATTACCCAAAACTTAAAAATTGCCATCAAAGTCCCAAACTTTGATGGCTTATTTTAACTAAAAAACATTAAAAGCATTCCTGCTGCTATTGCTGAACCTATAACCCCTGCTACATTTGGCCCCATAGCATGCATAAGTAAATAATTCTTTGGATTTTCTTCTTGCCCTACTTTTTGTGAAACTCTAGCTGCCATTGGAACAGCAGATACTCCCGCTGAACCAATCAAAGGATTTACCTTTCCACCTGTTACTTTATACATTATTTTGCCAAATAAAACTCCTGATGCTGTCCCTATTGAGAATGCAACTAACCCTAATGCAATAATCCCTAGTGTTTTTAAATTCCAAAAACTCTCAGCACTTGCAGTTGCTCCAACTGTTACGCCTAATAAGATTGTTACTATATTTATAAGCTCATTTTGCACAGTCTTTGATAGCCTATCAGTAACACCTGATTCTCTAAATAAATTACCTAGCATAAGCATACCAACTAATGTTGCAGCTGAAGGCAAAAGTAAAGATACAACTAAAGTTACCATAATAGGAAATATGATTCTTTCCCTTTTTGATACTGGTCTTAACTGTTCCATAACTACAGTTCTTTCTTCCTTAGTCGTTAGAGCTCTCATAATAGGTGGTTGTATGATTGGTACTAATGCCATATATGAATATGCAGCTACTGCAATAGGTCCCAAAAGTTGAGGTGCTAACTTTGCAGTTAGATACAAGGCAGTAGGCCCATCTGCTCCACCAATTATTCCAATGCTTGCTGCTTCTGCTCCTGGATATCCCAAAAGTATTGCACCGATAAATGTAGCGAATATTCCAATTTGAGCAGCTGCGCCAAGTAAAATAGATTTTGGATTTGCTATAAGAGGACCAAAATCAGTCATAGCACCAATACCTAAAAATATTAGAGGAGGATAAATCCCCAATTTCACTCCTTGGTAAAGATAGTACAATAATCCTCCATACTCCTTTGTGTGGCTTATCAGTTCTCCAGTGTTTGGGTCTTTAATTATCTCAACAACTGGTTCTTTCATCATATTTGCACCGGGTAGATTTGTTAAAAGCATCCCAAAAGCTATCGGCACCAATAATAATGGCTCAAAACCCTTACCTATCGCTAAATACAACAACACTAGCGATATTGTCAACATTATAATATTGCCAAAAGATATTGTTGCAAACCCTGTACTCTCAAGAAAATCAACTAATACAGTTGCAGTCATTTATTTCACCCTTTCTGAGTTAGCTCTATTCAATTATTGCTAATTTGTCACCAGTATTTACGGAATTGCCTTCATTAACTAATATTTTAACTAGTTTGCCATCTCTAGGTGCTACAATTTCATTTTCCATTTTCATTGCTTCTAATATTAAAATTACTTCTCCAGCTTTTACTTGTTGTCCTTCTTTAGCAACTAATTTCCATATATTGCCTGGCATAGGAGCTTCTATAGATTCTTGATCTTTTGAAGTAGTTACTTCTATTTTAGATTCTTTTTTTGGTAATTCTTTTTCCACTGTGTTTTTTTCTAAATTATCCATTTTCTGAGTTTGTACTGCGCTTTCATTTGAAGCAATTTCTTCTACTTCAACCTCATAACTTTGTCCATTTACATTTATTATGAATTTTCTCATTTTTAATCCCCCGATCTATATTTTGTTAAAGATTTGTTCTAATTGAGCAGCACGTTTCCATTCGCTAATTTCAGAAGGAATTCTTTTAATTGTGCTTATTTTTATATTTTCAACTTTATTACCGGTAGAACATGCTATAGCAGCTGCTATTACTGCCACTAATTCTTCATTAAGTTTATCTTCTATAGATTCATTCTCTATATCAAATGTTTTTGTTAATGTATTTTTTGTTTCAACATTTGTATTTTTCTGTTCACTTTTTCCAAAAGCTTTCAATCTATTTATTAGAAAGGAAATCAATAAAAGTATCAAAAATACAACAAGTATACTAGTTAATGCTATAATTAAGGATTCACCAATGCTTATATTTTCTCCCATCTGAATGCCTCCTATACAGGTAAATTGCCATGCTTTTTGCTAGGCCTATTTTCTCTTTTAGTTTCTAGCATATCAAATGCACTAATCAATCTAGGTCTAGTATGACTTGGTATTAATATATCATCTACAAAACCTCTCTGAGCTGCGATTGCAGGATTTGCTACAGTATTTCTATATTTTTCTATCATTTCTTTTCTAGTGCTTATAGGATCATCTGAATTCGCAATTTCATTTTTAAATATTATATTTGCAGCGCCGTCTGGTCCCATTACTGCAATTTCTGCTGTTGGCCATGCAAATACTTGATCAGCTCCTAAATCTTTGCTACACATTGCAAGATATGCTCCTCCATAAGCTTTCCTTATGATTAGTGTAACTTTAGGAACTGTAGCTTCAGAATATGCATAAAGCATTTTTGCTCCATGTCTAATTATGCCTCCATATTCTTGATTTGTACCTGGTAGAAATCCAGGAACATCTACTAAGTTTAGCAATGGAATATTATAAGCATCACAAGTCCTAATAAACCTGCCTGCTTTATCAGATGCGTTTATGTCTAAACATCCAGCTAATATCTTAGGCTGATTAGCCACTACACCTATAGTTTTTCCATTTAATCTAATGTATCCAGTTATTATATTGTTTGCATATAGTGGTTGAACTTCAAAAAATATATTGTCATCTGCAATAGATTTAATTATGTCTTTCATATCATATGGTTTATTTGGATTTTCAGGTACTATTTCATTTAGCATTTCATCAGTTCGATTGATGTTATCATTTGTCCTAACGATTGGTGGCATCTCCATATTGTTTGAAGGTAGATACGAAAGCAATTCTCTAACTCTTTTTATTGTCTCTTCCTCGGTCTTATCGATAAAATGAGCTACTCCACTAATCCTATTGTGTGTCATTGCTCCTCCAAGTTGTTCTTGAGTTACTTCTTCCCCTGTTACTGATTTTATTACTTGAGGCCCTGTAATAAACATCATGCTAGTTTTTTCAGTCATAAATATAAAATCAGTAAGAGCCGGAGAATAAACTGCTCCTCCTGCACATGGCCCCATAATAACAGATATTTGTGGTATAACACCAGAAGCTAATGTGTTTCTATAGAATATCTTGCCATATCCTGATAAAGCATCTACTCCTTCCTGAATCCTCGCTCCACCTGAATCATTAAAGCCTACAATAGGAGCTCCCATCTTAAGTGCCATATCTTGAACCTTTACAATCTTATTTGCATGCATTTCTCCTAATGAACCACCGACAACAGTGAAGTCTTGTGCATATACAAAAGTTAGTCTTCCATCTACAGTTCCATACCCAGTGACTACTCCATCAGCAGGTGCTTCTACGTTTGCCATGTCAAAATTAGTAGATCTATGTTTTATGAACATATCTATTTCGATAAAGCTTCCTTCATCTAAAAGTAAATTTATTCTTTCTCTCGCAGTCAATTTCCCAGAGCTATGTTGTTTTTCTATCTTTTTAATGCCACCGCCTAGTTTGATCCTCTCTTTTTCTTTGATTAATTCATTGATTTTGTCATTCATCTTTATCCTCCTTAGAGATTATTCTCTTTCGCTTATTTCAATAAGTACGCCATTTGTTGATTTGGGATGTAAAAATGCAATTTTTGCTCCACCTGCTCCGTATCTAGGTTTTTCATCTATTAGCCTTACTCCTTTGTTTTTTAAATCTTCAAGTGTTGCTTCTATGTTATCTACTCTAAATGCAATATGCTGAATACCTTCACCTTTTTTTTCAATGAACTTTGCGATAGGCCCTTCCTCATCAGTCGATTCTAAGAGTTCTATCTCAGTATCTCCTATTGGCAAAAAAGCCACTTTTACTTTCTGCTCTTCTACTACTTCTTTACCTTCGCACTTAATTCCTAACATTTGTTCGTAGAATTCAACTGCCTTTTCTAAATCTTTTACAGCTATTCCAATATGATCTATTTTTTTTACCATTAGAACACTCCTCACTTAGTTCAATAATAAATTTATTAGTTCTTCCTTAGCTGTATAAGGATCTTTCTTCCTTGTATATACTTCTTTTGCAAGTTTATTTAACAAATCATTCTCAACTGCTTTTTTCATAATCAAATTAATTAAATTCTCTTTTACTAAATCCAAAACTTCTTGTTTAACATTATCTATTCTTCTCTTTTCAAAATTCCCAGTTCTCATCTGATAATCTTTATGTTCTAAAACAGCATCTAAAAGAATGTCAATATCTTTGTTTTTTAAAGCTGATACTTTTATAACTTTTGGTCTGAAATCTGTGTTTTCGTTTAAATCCAAGTTCATCTCTATTTCAAATTTAGTCTTATCAGCTCCGTCTAAATCTGATTTGTTTATGGCAAAAACATCTGCTATTTCCATCGTCCCAGCTTTAATAGCCTGAATGTCATCCCCCATGTTTGGAGTTAAAACCATCACAACTGTATCTGCCATTTTTACTATATCTATCTCTGATTGTCCAACACCTACTGTTTCAATAAAAATATAATCACATCCAAAAATATCCAAAACTTTTATTGCACTTGAAGTGGCTTTTGATAAACCCCCTAGATTCCCTCTAGTTCCCATGCTCCTTATAAAAACACCTTCATCTAATATGAGGTCGGTCATTCTAATTCTATCTCCAAGTATTGCTCCTCCTGTAAAGGGGCTAGTTGGGTCTATTGCAAGAATACCTATCTTAAATCCTTTTTCACGCAATTTTTTAGCCATTTTATCTGTTAAAGTTGACTTACCTGCTCCAGGTGATCCTGTTACTCCTATCACATAGGCATTTCCAGTTTTTTCATATAATTTTTTTAGGATTTCTTCTGCTTCTTTTTCATTGTTTTCAAGCATTGATATAAGTCTAGCACAGGCTATTTTATCTCCGGCTAAAATTTTTTCTTCGATATTCAATTCATCACCGCCTATTGCCTCTTTACATGAGTTTTAATAAATTCGACTACATCTTTTGTACTAGTTCCTGGAGTAAAAATTGCCTCGACTCCCGAGGAAATCAAAAAAGGAATATCATCTTCAGGAATTACTCCACCTCCAACTATGAGTCTATCAGTAACTCCTCTTTCTTTCAAAAGATTTACTACCTTAGGAAATAATGTGTTATGTGCTCCTGATAAAATACTCATTGCAACAACATCTACATCTTCTTGGATAGCCGCTTCAACGATTTGTTCAGGAGTTTGCCTTAAACCAGTATATATTACTTCCATTCCCGCATCTCTTAGAGCTCTAGCAATTACCTTTGCGCCTCTATCATGTCCATCCAACCCTGGCTTAGCAACCAAAACTCTTATTGGTCTTTCCATTTGTTTTCCTCCTCATATTATAAAATGACCGATTGTTCATATTCTCCAAATACTTCCCTTAATGCACCACATATTTCACCAAGTGTAGCATAACTTTTTACAGCTTCTAAAATATATGGCATCAAATTTTCATCAGTCTTTGCCTTTTCTACAAGCATATCAATGCTTTCTTTTACCTTCACGTTATCTCTTTCTTGACGTAATCTTTGTAATTTCTTCTTTTGAACTATCTCAACTTGAGGGTCTACTTTTAATATCTCTTTCTTATGATTTTCTTCAATTTTAAATTTATTTACACCTACTACAACTCTTTCGCCGCTTTCTACTTGCATTTGGTATTTATAAGCAGAATTTTGAATTTCCTTTTGAATATATCCTGTTTCAATCGCTTTAGTTGCACCGCCTAAATTGTCGATATTTTTTATATATTCCATTGCTTCTTTTTCGATTTTATCAGTTAAACTTTCTATATAATAAGAGCCTGCTAATGGGTCAATTGTTTCAGTAACTCCTGATTCATAAGCAACAATTTGTTGAGTTCTCAAAGCAATCATTACAGAATCTTCAGTAGGCAATGCTAAAGCTTCATCTCTGGAATTTGTATGAAGTGATTGAGTTCCTCCTAATACCGCTGCAAGTGTCTGAATTGCTACTCTAACAATATTATTATCTGGTTGTTGAGCAGTTAAAGTCGAGCCTGCAGTCTGAGTGTGAAATTTAAGTTGCATTGATTTTTCAGATTTAGCTTTAAATCTATCTCTCATTATCTTTGCCCAAAGTCTTCGAGCAGCTCTGAACTTAGCTACTTCTTCTAATAAATCGTTATGGGCATTAAAGAAAAATGATAATCTAGGAGCAAATTCATCTACTTCAAGCCCCGCATTTATTGCTGCTTCAACATAGGCTATTCCATCTGCTAATGTAAATGCTACTTCTTGAGCAGCTGTTGAACCGGCTTCTCTAATATGATATCCACTAATACTTATGGTATTCCACTGAGGAACATATTTAGAACAGTATTCAAATATGTTAGTTATCAATCTCATTGATTCCTCTGGAGGAAATATATAAGTTCCCCTAGCTATATATTCTTTAAGTATATCATTTTGAATTGTTCCTCTTAACTTATCTGTCGTTACACCTTGTTTCTCTGCAACTGCTATGTACATTGCCAGCAAAACGCTTGCCGGTGCATTTATAGTCATTGATGTGCTAACTTTATCCAAAGGTATGCCATCAAATAATATTTCCATATCCTTTAATGAGTCAATCGCAACTCCTACTTTTCCTACTTCCCCTTCGCTAAGTGGATGATCTGAATCATACCCTATCTGAGTTGGTAAATCAAATGCAACACTCAATCCAGTCTGCCCCTGCTCTAACAAATATTTATACCTCTTATTTGATTCTTCAGCAGTAGCAAATCCAGCATATTGTCGCATAGTCCAGAGTCTTCCTCTGTACATGGTAGGCTGTACTCCCCTTGTAAATGGGAATTGTCCTGGATATCCAAGCTCTTCTTCATAATCAATATCCTTGATATCTACTGGTGTATATAGCCTCTTGACTTCGAGCCCTGATCCTGTTGTAAATGTTTTCTTTCGTTCTGGAAATTTCTCAATTAACTTTGCTATTTTGTTATCTTCCCAATTTTGATAAGACGATAATATTTTATCAAGCTTATCTTCATTATACATTTCATTGACCCCCTTGGATTTCACTATCATTTTTAATTATATTAGAAAATGTAGCAATTTTGCAATATATATTTCATTTTAATAAGAAAATGAAATATATATTGCAAAATTTTATTCCTCATAGTTATTTTACCTTAAATTTCACTTTACTAACAGAAAAAAAGCAGGAAATTAAATTGCTTTAATTCCCTGCTATTATAGCTTCAAATTCTTTTCCGTCTATTGTCTCTTTTTCCATAAGTGCCTGTGCTAATCTATGCAATACATCTATATTTTCTTTTAATAGCGACTCTGCTTTATGATAAGCCCTATCTATTATATTTCTCATTTCTTTATCTATTTCAGCAGCAACTTCTTCACTATAATTTCTAGTTCTACCTAAATCTCTTCCTAGGAACACTTCATCATTGTCAGTTCCGTAAGTCATAGGGCCTAATCTTTCACTCATTCCATAGTGAGTTACCATATCTCTGGCTATTTTAGTTGCCCTTTCTATATCGTTTTGAGCTCCAGTGCTGATATCTTCTAATACTAATGCTTCAGTTACTCTTCCTCCCAATAAAACTGCTAATCTATCTTCCATTTCGCCTTTGGTCATGTAGTTTCTATCTTCATCGGGAATGTATGCAGTAAATCCTCCAGCCATACCTCTTGGAATTATAGTTACTAAATGAACTGGATCAGAGCCTGGAATCAATTTTGCTGTTAAAGCATGACCTGCTTCATGATAAGCTGTAAGTCTTTTCTCTTTAGGGCTTATCACCTTGCTCTTCTTTGCTGGTCCTGCTTGAACTTTTATTGATGCTTCTTCAATCAAATTCATAGGTATTTGTTTTAAATTATATCTAGCGGTTAAAAGTGCAGCCTCATTCATTAAGTTTTCCAAGTCAGCAGGAGTAAATCCCGGCGTTCTCTTAGCTACAACTTTAAGATCGACATCTTCAGCTAAAGGCTTGTTTCTAGAATGAATCTTTAATATCTCTTCCCTGCCCTTTACATCAGGCAAGCCTACATATATAGTTCTGTCAAATCTTCCCGGTCTTAGTAAAGCGGGATCAAGTATGTCAGCTCTGTTAGTAGCAGCCATTACTATAATACCTTCATTTTTACTAAATCCATCCATTTCTACTAACAGTTGGTTCAAAGTTTGTTCTCTTTCATCATGTCCTCCGCCTAATCCTGCGCCTCTTCTTCTACCAACTGCATCTATTTCATCAATGAACACTATGCAAGGAGCATTTTTCTTGGCTTGTTCAAATAAATCTCTAACTCTGCTTGCACCTACACCAACGAACATTTCAACAAAATCAGAACCTGATATAGTAAAAAATGGTACTCCCGCTTCACCTGCAACTGCTTTGCTAAGATAAGTTTTACCTGTTC
This sequence comes from Soehngenia sp., assembly GCF_055108775.1. Lineage (NCBI taxonomy): Bacteria > Bacillati > Bacillota > Tissierellia > Tissierellales > Tissierellaceae > Soehngenia > Soehngenia sp. The sequence goes on from NZ_JBSQIL010000006.1 coordinate 15,597, forward strand.
CTGGAGGACCAACCATCAGTACTCCAGTTGGAATTCTAGCTCCAATATCGATATATTTTTTAGGATTTTTAAGGAAATCAACTATCTCCTGCAATTCTTCTTTCTCTTCTTCAAGCCCTGCAACATCACTAAAGGTAACAACTTTACCTTCCTCTAATTTTTGCATTTTAGCACGGCTTCGTCCAAAAGACATTACTCCTTTATTTCCACCGCCTTGGCTTTGCTGCATCATTACCATCCAAAATACCCCAAATATAAGGAGTATAAAAATAGTTGGCAATAATTCTATATACCAGGGTGTAGTCGGAATCTGCTCGGCATCATATATGATTTCTCCACTGTCAACCAAATCTTTTACATAGTCGTGATAAAATGTGACCCTTGTTTCTTCAGGCAAAATAGAGGTAAATTTATTTCCATTAGCTAATTCACCTTCAACAGTATTCCCAATAGAAGTAATCCTAGTTATACTACCATCATTTAAATTTGCTACTAATTCAGTAAAACTAAGTTCTATAGGCCTTTCAACATTAGTTCCAAGCATCCTAGCACTAAGCATAATCAGTAAAACTATTATTAAATAAATACTTATGCCTCTAAAAATTCTCTTCAAAGTTCTGTCTCCCTCCAATTCATACTAAATCTATGATTGTTATGTTATTTATAGTATTCTTCTTTTAATGATGCAACAAAAGGGTAATTTCTATATTTTTCATTATAGTCCAATCCATATCCTATAATGAATTCATCAGGAATTTTAAACCCCATGTAGTCCACATCTATTTCTATTTTTCTTCTTTCAGGTTTATCTAGTAAAGTGCATATTTTTACGCTTTTTGCTCCTCTTTTTACTAATAGTTCTTTTAGGTATCCCAAAGTCAATCCTGTATCTATTATGTCTTCAACTATTATTATGTCCTTATCTTCTACACTATAATCCAAGTCTTTAATTATTCTAACTTCTCCTGTAGAAACACTTGATTTGCCATAACTAGATACTGCCATAAAATCGATATTAATTGGTATCTTAATTTCTCGAATTAAATCAGACAAAAATACTACTGCACCTTTTAATATACCCAAAACTACAGGTTCCTTACCTATATAGTCTTTTGATATCTCATCACCTAGTTCTTTTACTCTTTTTTTAATTTCTTCTTCAGTAATTAAAATCTCTTTTATTGCTTGATCATCCAATTGAATTCCTCCAAACTAAAATTTTTTATACTGCATTTTTAATACCCTTTGAGTTTTATTTGTAATCTTAAAAATATCTGAAATATCATATCCAACAACCCAAATTATGTTATTATCATCACAAATAAGAGGAATCTTATCTCTTTCTTCAGAGGGTACTTTTTTATCAATAAAGTACTTCTTTATCTTTTTCTTCCCATTTAAACCTAAAGGATAAAAAACATCGCCATTTTTTCTTGTCCTTATAATAATTGGCTCTTTTATTTTATCATAGTCGAAGTACTTTGTATTTGATAAATTATAATTTATATCAGATAAATCTACTATTTCAATGTTTAGCTTTAAATTTAATTCTTCTACCAAATTTTCTCCTAAAGATAATTCTCTTGGTTCAAAAGCTAAACTTTCTGGTTTTTCTAATTGTAAATGTAGATTTCCGTAAGAGATTTTAGCCTTTATAGATTTGCCTATATCTATACTTTTGCCAGTTGTGTTGCTCTTTAATAAATCACTTACCATCTCAATATGCTTTTGGTCGATATCCACTATATCATCGCAAAGATAAAATATGGCTTTCCTTATTATTCTATTCCTAATTGCAGGAGTTTCCTCATTTAAAATACTGCCTTGAATGATTATACTATTATTATCTTTTTTTTTCATCAATAATTTAAACTTTTTTTCTGCAATTTCATCTAAAGCTTCTGCATCCGCTTGCGCATTTTTAGAAAGTCTATATAAACTGTCTACAATATTAGGATTAAAGTTTTCTTCGATATATGGAAATAATTCCAATCGTATTTTATTTCTTTGATACATTGTTTTGGCATTAGTATAATCTTCGACATAGTCTAAATCATTTAATATTAGGTATTCATAAATTTCACTTCGTTTAATATTTAATATAGGTCTTATTATATCTTGTGACTTGAATTTCATGCCTATTAGTCCATCTATTCCGCTGCCACGAATTATCCTATGCATTATGGTCTCTGCTTGATCATTTTTATTGTGAGCCACAGCGATTTTCCCACTGCCTAAAGTGCTTAAAACTTCTCTAAAAAACCCATATCTTAGAATTCTACCAGCTTCTTCAGATGATATTTTATTTTCTTTAGCATATCTGTTCATATCTACTTTTTTGCTAAAAAATTGCAAATTATATTTTTTCGACAATTCTTCTACAAACGCTTCATCTCTATCTGCATCTATTCCTCTTACACCATGATTTAAGTGAGCAACATAAAGATTATAATCAAACACTTCTTTTAATTTAACTAATAAATCCAATAATACTACTGAGTCAATTCCTCCAGATATACCTGCTAAAATATTCTCTTTAGGTAAAATCAAACCATTTTCTTCTATTGTTTTATAAAATTTTCTAAATAGTTCTTCCATAACTTCACCTTTTCTTATATAAACAAAAAACCGGGAAACCCGGTTTATTTAATCGTTATATCCTGCTTTTTTGCTTCTTAATCCACTACTCTTTCTATTATCTCTTGTTTTCATTTGGTCTAATTTCTCATTGCTATCTTTTAAATACATGTTGAGCATGTCCTCAAAAGATAAATTTCTCTGTCTTTCATCATTCTTGTGCCAATCTATATCGGCTGGTTTTGAAGTTTTTGGTTTTGCTTGTCTTATTGACAAACTTATCTTTCCATCATTAGATATCGACAAGACCTTCACTCTGACCTTCTGATCTTTTTTTAAATAGTCTGATACCTTTTCTACATATTCGTGAGACACTTCTGATATATGTACCAAACCACTTTTTCCATCTGGCAGCTCAACAAAAGCTCCAAAATTTGTTATACCTGTTACAGTACCCTCAACTATTTCTCCTACAGATAGGGGCATAAATTAATTCTTCCTCCTTAGATTAATAATATATGATAAGTATATATCAATATTTACTGCTTGTCAATCACTTATCTTTAAGAGGTCATACTGTTTTAAATTAACTCATTATTTTATCTTTTAAATGGATTGTTTTCATTTAATTTATTTTTGTCAATATATATTATCTCTCTTGGCTTAACTAAGCCATACTCATCCCTCGCAACTTTTTCTACAAATGATAAAGTGCCACTTTCCTTAATTTCATTATCTAACATTGTAATTTCATTTTCTAAATTAAAAATATCATTTTCTAATTGAGACTTTTCTTTCATAAGATTCTTTTTCATTTCCATTTGATTTAAGTAAGTAGTGGCTGTATATAAAAGCATGAGTAAAATTAAAAGATGGTGGATTCTAAATCCTTTCTTTTTAATTTTTCTTTTTCTTCTTGTAGTTTTTACGGGCATGAGATCACCACCTAAAAGTTATATATAGAATTATCTCACTTTTCTGTATGAATTTCAACATCTATTCAACTATTTTATACATTTCTGCAGCTTCAGATTTTGATGCATTTTCCTTTGTATTTACTACCTCAATTTTTAAATTCTTATTTCCAAACCTAACCTCAATTATATCTCCTGATTTTACTTCATCTCCAGCTTTTGCAATTTTCCCATTTATAGATACTTTCCCTTCATCGCATGCTTCTTTTGCAATTGTTCTTCGCTTTATAATTCTTGAATCCTTAAGAAATTTATCAATTCTCATAAATCTCACTCCTGTTAAAAAAAATCAGGTCTAAGACCTGATTTTTTATTTCTTTTTACCTTTTTTAGTTGCGTTTACACTTTCCTTAAGAGCTTTTCCTGCTTTGAAAACAGGTGCCTTAGAAGCTGGGATCTTAATTACTTCTTCAGGATTTCTTGGGTTTCTTCCTTCTCTTGCTTTTCTTTCTCTAACTTCGAATGTTCCAAACCCAACTAATTGAACTTTGTCCCCTGCTACTAGAGTCTCCTCTACAGATTTCATGAATGCATTCAATGCAGCTTCTGCGTCTTTTTTTGTAAGGTTACTCTTTTCTGCCATGCTAGCGATTAATTCAGCTTTGTTCATTTTTACTCCTCCTTTTATTTTAAATGAGCTTTAAAAATTATTTTGTTGTGTCATCTAAGCGAGTCTTTGCTTGATCCCACAATTCATCTAATTCTTCTATATTCATCTCAAGCAAATTTCTATCTTTTTCTTTGGCTAATTCTTCGACTACTCTAAATCTACTTATGAATTTATCTGTAGCTTTATGCAGAGCAATCTCAGGATTGACCTTTAAAAATCTAGCTAAATTTACAACGGAAAACAAAAGATCTCCTAATTCATCTTCATATTTAAGAGTATTTTTTTCTCCATTTTCAATTAGCTCAAGTAGTTCATTATATTCCTCTAAAACCTTTTTTATAGGGCCTTCTATGTCAATCCAATCAAAGCCTATTTCAGAAGCTAGATTTTGTATCTTTTTACTTCTTAAAAGTGCAGGTAATCGAGGGATATTCTCCATTCTACCCGATAAAGTATCAATGGATCTTGAACCATACTTTATCATATTCCAATTATATACTACTTTTTCAGTATTTACCAGTGTTTTTTTTAAAAAAATATGAGGATGTCTTGTAATTAACTTATTAGCAAGTGAGCTTGTAACATCTATTAGTGTAAAATAGCCATTTTCATATGCTATTTGAGTGTGTAGCAAAACTTGCAATATTAAATCTCCTAGTTCTTCAGCTAGGTGATCATAATCCTCTTCTTCTATAGCTTCGATTACTTCATATGACTCTTCTATCAAATTTTCTCTCAATGTAAAATGATCTTGTGCTCTATCCCATGGGCATCCATCTTTAGAGCGTAACTGTGCAACTATATTAACTAGATCATTAAAGTCATATATAGGATTTTTTTCTTTATCAACTTTTAAAACAACTAAAGATGTCAATGCCCCTATGTTTTTAGATTTGTCAATTTCCATAACTTTTATTTTTTCTATCAATTCTTTTCCTTTTACACCGGCATAATGGACTAAATATACATCATATTCATCGCCATATATTTCTGATAATATCAGTTTTACTTCAGAAGCAACTCTCATGTTATAAACCTGGCAAATAATATGATTAAAATTTATATCAATATGGGTTGTTTTTAATTCTAATGCATCTATAATTTTTATCCCATCTATTGGATCAATTTTAAGAGATGCAAGCAGAGGCTCAATAAAGCTTTCACTAGGAACTATATTTATTTCTACTGATTTAAGGCTAGCTCTTTGCAACAAAATACTTACTGTTTTTTCAGCTACCATCGGGTGTCCTGGAACTATATAATTTATTTCATCATTATATTCTAATTCATAGAATAATGCTGAAACTATTTTATCGTAAACATCATCAAAATTATCTTCCGTCTCGTAGATATAATCCATGCTTGTAAAATCAACTTTATTTTCATAAAAGTATTCCACTGTAGGATGGTTTTTAGTCCTTAAAATATTCTTATTTCCACTTTTTATTTTTTCTACTGCTCCTAAGGTCAAGGATTCTATGTTCCCACAACCTAAGCCTATTACATTTATTTTTTTCATCAGAACCTCCAACTAAAGATATTTGCTAGCTATTGACAATATCTTTTCATTTTTTGTTATCAGCATAATATCCTCTTTTGTTATAGTCTTTGTAGCAAATAAAGCTATGATATATGCTATTACGCCTAGAAAAACTGCTACTAAAGTTGAAATTGAGTTGCCTAAAACCATGTTTATCAAGTAGTAGCCTAGCGCAACAACTATTGCCATCAACAATGAAGAAATCATAGGTTTTATTAGAATATCTCTTAATTCTAAATCTATTTTACCTCTTGTTACCACATACCTCAAATTTAACATGGAAGCAATTGCATATGCAGTAACTGTACTAATTGCTGCCCCATTAATATTTATTGAAGGTATAGCCGTTAAAGTATATGTTAAAAAAATCTTTGCCATTGCTCCAATAAACAAGTTTCTTACGGGTATAAATGGCTTTCCTAGCCCTTGAATTATGGCTGTCAAAGATTGAACTAATGTAAGAAATATTACACCAAAAGACAAATATCTTAATATTCTCCCTGTACTAACTATTACTTCCTCAGTATTGCTAAAATACAAGAGCCTGATTATTGGTTCAGCTAAAACAAATAGCCCCAAAGCGCATGGCATTCCTATCAATAAAGTTATTCTAATACCAGATGAAATTGTAGAGTTTAATTCTCCTTTTTCTCCTTTTGCTTTAAGTGAAGAAATAGCAGGAACTAAACTCATTGCTATGGCCATCGAAAATACTTGTGGTAGATTTATCAGTGTTTGTGCCATCCCTTTTAGTTGTCCATATAAAGCATTTGATTCTTGTTGAGAAAAAGATATCGATTGAAGTCTTCGCAATACCAATCCAGCATCTATTGCATCCATAATTGGTGCTATAGCAGACCCAATTGTTATTGGGATTGCTATTAATAATAAATCTCTAATGATGCTTTTGGCTGGGTAATCCTTAACTTCAATTGCTCTATTAGACTCTTTTTTTATGGTATCCCTAAATAAGTAATAAATAAAAACTATGCAAATAGTTCCGAATAATGCTCCTACAGAACCTCCTAAAGATGCTCCACCTGCAGCTATTGGAATCCCATTATCTAGCAGTATTATCGTTAAAGTAAGTCCAAATACCACTCTAAATAATTGTTCTATGATTTGAGATAGTGCAGTAGGCACCATATTTTGTCTACCTTGGAAAAAGCCTCTAAAAGCTGACATTATAGGTACAAAAAGCAATGCTGGCGCTAGTGCAATAAGTGCATAATAAGCATTTGGATTACCTAAGAATTCGACTATTCTATTTGCAAATATCAATAATATGGAAGATGTAACCACTCCGGCAATTGCCATTACAGTAAGTGCTGTTTTAAATACTTTATTAGCATTTGTATAATCTCCCAGTGCCCTTCTTTCTGAAACGATCTTAGCTACCGCTACAGGTATACCTGAAGTTGATATTGTAAGTAATAAAACATAGAAAGGATAAGCAGTTTGATAATATCCCATACCTTCATCTTTTATAATGTTCGAGAGAGGTATTCTATATATCGCTCCTAATATTTTGACAATCACTCCAGCTATTCCAAGAATAGCTGCCCCTTTTACGAAATTATTTTGTTTTGACATCTAATTATCCTCCTGGATGAATTAATTAAAATAATCATAATAATCTTTAATCTTTGATTCATCTTTTAACATTGTTACATAGGCAATATAACTCTCTTTTTTTAGTTCTTGTACTATATCTTCTCTTAGTTCTTCTAGTGTTTCAAGTTTATCTGTAAGCTTTATTATATAGTATCCATTAGGAGCTTTTATTACATCGCTTATCTCTCCTATTTCTAGCTTTTTTATATAGTCATCTAAAAAAGGATTTATTCCGCCTCTTACAAACCCTATGTCTCCTCCATGAATTGCAGATATACTATTTTCGGATTCAATCTCTGCTACTTTTTCAAAACTCTCTCCATTTCTAATTCTATTTAATACTTCAAAAGCTTTCTGTTCATCTTCTAAAAATATCTCACTAATCCTATACTTTATCAACATATCTTTGTAATTTCTATAATAATCATCTATTAATTTTTCTTCAATTTCTATGGTTTCAAAATAATGAGCTTTATGTTTGTTTATCATCAATTCATTTTTTTCTAATCGCTCTATTTCTTGCCAACTTACACCAATCTCGTCAATAACTTCAATAAACTCTTCTTTTACATCTCCTATCATTTCATCGATATATTCAGCCAATTCATCATCAGTTATCACCAAGCCACTTTTTGTAAAATCCTGTTCTATAATTTTTTCAAGAATGAGTTTGTCTAGAACATCTCTTTTTAGCTTGGATTCATATGTCTTACCTGGTTCTACTTCTTCATAAAGAAATTCCTTAACATTTTGGTGCACAAAAAATGCTTTATATATCTCAAGTTCTTTATTGTATTCTTCAATTGTAATTTCTTCTCCATTTACCACAGCGATTATCCCTTTTTTATTCGAAGCACAACCAGTTAGCAATATTGCTAATGATAATGAAAGGAATAGAATCCTTTTTATATTATTATTCAAATAACCACTTCCTTTTATACATCTTGAAGCTTATTGTTGATTTTGTCAATTATTTCAACTAATTCTAGAGTTGTTTTAAGTTTGTCCTTTTTTACCCTAACAGAAATGTTTGCATCTTTTGTTAAATCAAATGAAATATTATTTTTATACAGATCTGTTAAAGAAGAAATTAGCTCTAAAGATAGCTTATTTGAATTAGCAAAATAAATTTTTAAACCTTTATCTGTTTGTTGAATATTTATTATTTGATTTCTACTTGCAAGATATCTTATATATGAAATCATTATCAAATTATAGACTGGTTTAGGAATGTCGCCGAATCTATCGATTAATTCATCTGTTAATTCTTGTATATCATCATTGTTTTCAACTGATGATATTTTTCTATAAATCTCTATTCTTTGCTCTTCTTCTTCGATATATGATGAACTGATAAAAGCATCTAATTTCAAATCTATTGTAGTGTCAACATTTTCAACTGTATTTACACCTTGTACCTGTTGAATAGCCTCTCTCAAATATTTAATGTATAAATCATATCCTATGCTTTCAATATGACCATGTTGACTTAACCCTAGTAAATTCCCAGAACCTCTGATTTCTAGATCCCTCATAGCAATCTTAAATCCAGCTCCAAATTCTGTAAAATCTTTGATAGCTTTCAATCTTTTTTGAGCTACTTCACTTAAAACTTTGTCTTTTTGATACATAAGATAAGCATAAGAGAGCCTGTTTGTTCTGCCTACTCTGCCTTTTAACTGATAAAGCTGAGATAATCCAAATTTATCAGCATCATGAATTATTATTGTGTTTACATTTTGTATATCCATTCCTGTCTCTATGATTGTAGTACATACTAATACATCAAATACGTTATTTATAAAATCAAGCATAACATTCTCTAATTGTCTTTCTGTCATCTGTCCATGGGCTACTCTAAAGCTTGCCTCAGGTACTAATTGTTCAAGTTCAAAAGCGATTTTTTCAATAGATTCTACTCTGTTATAAACATAGTAGACTTGCCCACCTCTTGAAATTTCTTTTAGTATAGCTTCTCTAATAAGTGATTTATTGAATTCAGATACATATGTCTGAACAGGATATCTTTCTTCTGGCGGCTCATCAATAATGGACATATCTCTAATACCAATTAAACTCATATTTAGTGTCCTTGGTATAGGTGTAGCGCTTAATGTTAAACAGTCAACATTTTCCTTAAGCTTCTTCAAGGCTTCCTTGTGTTTAACTCCAAATCTCTGTTCTTCATCTATTATAAGCAATCCTAAATCTTTGAAAACTACATCACTTGACAATAATCTATGTGTTCCAACAACAATATCTATCGAACCTTTTCTTATCATTGATATTGTGTTTTTTATGGTTTTAGAAGAACTAAATCTGCTTAAAATTCCTATTTTTACAGGAAAATCAGAAAATCTTTCAATAATTGTGTTATAGTGTTGTTGCGCCAATATTGTAGTAGGGACTAAGATTGCTACTTGTTTTCCATCCATTACTGCTTTGAAAGCAGCCCTTAAAGCTACTTCTGTTTTCCCATATCCTACATCTCCGCAAAGCAGCCTATCCATAGGTCTTTTTCTTTCCATGTCAGCTTTTATTTCCTCTACAGCTCTTAGTTGTCCTTCAGTTTCTTGATATGGAAAACTTTCCTCAAATTGCTTTTGCCATACAGTATCTTTAGAAAATGCATATCCTTCTATGCTTTCTCTCTTGGCATAAAGTTCTACGAGGTCTTTGGCCATTTCCTCAATAGCTTTCTTGGTTTTATTTCTCTTTTTGACCCATTCTATACTATTTAAGCTGTTAACCTTAGGCAAGTTTGTATCATTACCTACATACTTTTGAATCATATTCATTTGTTCTATTGGCAAGTATAGTTTGTCTTTACCTTTATAAGCTATTGATAGATAATCTTTTTTTACTCCACCTACTTCAAGTTGTACAATTCCTAAATATTGCCCAATGCCATGATTCTCATGAACTACATAATCGCCTTCATTTAAATCCCCTAAAGATATAGAATCATTGCCTTTTGATTTCTTCTTTATGCTTTTTTTAGTCCTTTTATTAGTACCTAATATATCCCTATCACTGATTAAAACAAATTTAGCACTTTCATATTCAAAACCTTTCTCCAGGCTTCTTGGAATTAAAAACACTTGAGAAGACTGAATAACTTCGTTTTCACTCTCTATTATTGATGCATAAACATCAGCCTCATCTAGTTCTTTTTTTAATCTCTGAGCACGTTCTACACTTCCTGAAAAAATTATGATTTTATAGCCACGATAAATATATCTTTTTAAATCATCTAAAAGAAAATTAAACTTATTTGCATAATATGAACCTTGTTTTGTTGAAATTTGATGTATTGACTTAGGTGGGAAATCTCTATCCTCTTTTAGAAAAAAGCTTGATATTATTATGTTTTTTCCTTTTAAGATCTTCGTAAATATTGAATAATCAAAATTAAATTTTAAATGACCACTAAGTATCTCCCCAGTATCAAAAAGCTCCAATAGTTCCGAATTGTTCATTTCTTTATTTATCTTGATTTTTTCCTCAATTTTTACTGGCTCTTCAATAAAAATAATACAATCATTAGCTAAATATTCGACTATGTTCCCAAGAATATCTTCTTTTATATAAGGTATTATTAAGTCTAAGTTTGCTAAATCACTGTTTTCATTTAGTTTTTCAATTATTGAATTGAATTTATTAACTGCCGCATCACTTGCTTTGGCGTTTTTTTGTCTTTGCAAATATTTGTTTAAATCTTTTATTATATTTTGTGCAGAATATTTTTTTTGAGATTCAGATAAAAATATCTCTTTTGTAGGAATTATGTCCACTTCATTTGTGTTCTCAATAGACCTTTGAGTGATATGATCAAAGTATCTAATTGAATCTATTTCATTGTCAAATAACTCAATTCTTACGGGATAAGTATTGTTTGGAGAATAAATATCTATTATTCCTCCTCTAATGCTAAATTGTCCTTTCCCTTCAACAAGATTTACCCTCTCATATCCTATTTCTACTAGTTTATTTTGAATCGATTGAATATCTATTGTGGTATCTATATCTATATGCATTATAGATTCGATAAATATATGCCTATCCATTAACATATTGAATAAGCTAAGAGGACTTGATGTTATTATCATATTATCATTTTTGATAAGTCTGTATAAAATTCTCAGTCTTTCGTGTGTGATTTGATTGCTTAATGCTTCTATATCGTAAAAAATTGTTTCCCTTTTAGGAAAATATTCTATATCATCACTGTTTGTCATTGATGTTAAATTCTCAGCTAATTTTTTCGCTCTTGTTTCTTCAGAAGTTATAATAAAAATTTGCTTGTTTAAATGTTTATTTAGTGCATAAGTAATATGCGAAATATTTTCTTCAATTAATCCATGTATCATTATTGGAAATTCGCTTTTTTCAATGCTCTCATTTAGTTTTCTATAAGAATCCAAATTTAACAATGGATCAATTAAAACATTTTTCATACTTTTCCCCTCTTAACACCTTAAGCCCAGGTTAAACCTGGGCATCTAAGTTAATCATTATATAAGTTCATAGCTTTATCTATTCCATCTTTTATAAATGTTTCTACTGCATCTGCTGCCTTTATTATAGCTTTATCAATCTTTATTTTTTCCTCTTTGGTAAAATCACTAAGAACAAAATCAGCTAAATCCCAAGCCTGTGGTTTTTTGCCAACACCTATTCTAATTCTAGGAAAATCAGTGCTGTTTAATTCTTTTATAACAGATTTCATACCGTTATGAGTTCCGCTTGAGCCTTTTTTTCTTATTCTTATTGATGCAAAATCTATATCTATATCATCGTAAATAATCAACAGGTTTTCAAGAGGTATTTTATAGAAAGCAACAGCTTTTTTTATAGCTATACCGCTATTGTTCATATAAGTTATTGGTTTAAGCAAAATGACTTTTTCTCCAAAAAGGTTTACTTCCCTAGTAAAACTGTCAAATTTAACTCTGTTTATATCTATATTATTTCTTTTAGCCAGTTCATCGACTAGCATGTATCCTATATTATGTCGAGTATTTGCATACTCTTGGCCTGGATTACCCAGCCCGGCAACTATTATCACCGAACCATCTCCTTGTTCAATTGAAAATTATGCTTACTGACTGATTGCTGTTAATTCTTTTTATAGCTTCGGCAAATAAAGGAGCTACGCTTACTATATCAATTTTATCTATCTTTGCCATTTCTGGTAATGGTATGGTATCTGTAATTACAAATTTTTCTAATACCGAATCATGAATTCTCTCTATGGCAGGTCCTGAAAGTACTCCATGAGTTGCACAGCCGTACACTTTATTTGCTCCAAAATTTTTCAAAACACTTGCAGCTTTTACAATTGTTCCCGCTGTATCAGCTATATCATCAACTAAAATTACATTCTTGCCTTCAATATCACCTATTACATTCATAACTTCAGAAACATTTGCCTTTGGTCGCCTTTTTTCTATGATCGCTATTGGAAGATCTAAAATATTAGCAAAAGTTCTAGCTCTAGTAACGCCACCTAAATCAGGTGAAGCTACTATCGAATCTTTATCGATAATATTTTTAAAATAGTTTGCCAACAAAGGTATCCCAGATAAGTGATCAACAGGAATGTCAAAATATCCTTGTATTTGTCCTGCATGTAAATCCATAGTTACAACCCTATCAGCACCTGCTACAGCAATAAGATTAGCTACCAATTTGGCAGTAATAGGTTCTCTTGCTTTTGTCTTTCTATCTTGCCTTGCATACCCATAATATGGTATTACAGCATTAACTCTCCCTGCAGAAGCTCTCTTAACCGCATCAATCATTATCAGTAACTCCATTAGATTGTCATTTACGGGTGAACATGTTGGTTGAATGATAAACACATCTGCTCCTCTTACCGTTTCTCTTATATCGACATTTATTTCTCCATCACTAAAAGTCGATACTTCACAGTCGCCAAGTTTAGCATTCATCTCTTCGCATATTTTTTTTGCAAGCTCTTTGTTGGCATTACCACTAAAAGCTTTAATCTCCCCATAGCAAAGATTCATTTGTATTTTCCTCCTAGTTATTTATGTTTTATTAATCCCTTTTTCTTAACCCAACCTTGAATGTTTACTTGTCTTGCTCTAGCTATTGAAAGGTCTCCTTCATTTACATTTTCAGTTATTGTTGAACCCGCAGCTATGTATCCATATTCTTCTACTATAACTGGAGCAACTAAATTGGAATTGCTGCCTATGAAAGCATTATCTTTCACAATAGAGCGATATTTATTTTTGCCATCATAGTTAACAAATACAACCCCACATCCAATATTAACATTTTTACCTACTTCAGCATCTCCCACATAAGATAGATGAGCTGCTTTAGAATTTTCACCAATAGATGAATTTTTAATCTCTACAAAATTCCCAATTTTGACATTATCTTCTAACCTGCAATTTGGTCTTAAGTGTGCAAATGGGCCTATATGACAGTTGTTTCCAACTATGCTTGATTCTATAAGAGTTGATTCTATTTCACAATTATCACCAATGATGCTATTTGATATTCTAGTTATCCCTCTAATTATACAATTCTCTCCTATTCTAGAACCACTTTCTATTTCAGCTCCTGGAAATATAATCGTATCATAACCTATGCTTACGTTTGGTTCAATGTAAGTATAGTCAGGATCAACTAGAGTAACTCCATTATCTAAATGGTATCTGTTTATTCTCTTTTGCATAATTTTTGAGGCATATGCTAACTGCTCTCTTGAATTTACTCCAATTATCTCTTCAAAATCGTCAATTTTATATGCACTTACCCTTAAGCCAAGTGAATTTAAAATCTCGATTGCATCAGTTAAATAATATTCATTTTGAACATTATTGTTGTCTATTTTTTTTATCGAATCCTTTAAAGCTTTACCATTAAAACAATAAATTCCAGAATTTATTTCATTTACTCTTCTTTCATCTTCCGATGCATCCTTTTGCTCTACTATCTTTAATAAATCACCATTGCTCTTTCTTATTATTCTACCATATCCAGTAGGATCTTCAAGTATAGTAGTTAAAACTGTAGCAATGCTATTTGTGTTTTTGTGATATTCTATGAGATTTCTCAACGATAAACTTGTTATAAGAGGTGTATCTGCACATAAAATGATTACATTGTCATTATCTTCGACCTCATCAATTGCCTGCATTACTGCAAACGCAGTTCCATATGGATCATTTGTTCCTGTCGGTTGTTCTTTAATGATTGAATCAGTTTCTTTTAAATAAGCAATAAGTTCTTCTTTTTTATGACCAACAACAACCACTTTCTTTTCTATGTTTGCATTAGTAGCCTCTTCTAAGACATATGAAATCATAGGTTTACCACAAATTTTATGTAATACTTTTGGATGCCTTGATTTCATCCTCTTGCCTTCTCCAGCTGCAAGAATTATTCCAATATTCAATCTATCACCACCTTTTGTTTTACTCTCTTTATTTATTTTATCCCAAAACAAAAATAAGTCTATATCAAATTACAATATTTGATGATAAATTTTAAGTCAAAAAAAGTAAAAAAGCCTATTGGCTTTTTTACTCGTTGATTTCAGTCTGTGCTGTGTGTTCTTGTGCTAATGTTTTTTCATACTCTTCAAAAACTGCTTCTTGGATTTTTTGCCTTGTGGTGGCATTAATTGGGTGAGCAATGTCTCTAAATTCACCATCTGCCATTTTTCTGCTTGGCATAGCAATGAATAACCCATTTTGCCCTTCTATGACTTTTATATCATGAACAACAAATTCATCATCAAAAGTCACAGACACTATTGCCTTCATTTTGCCTTCTTCTGTTACTTTTCTTACCCTTACGTCTGTTATCTTCATAGTCTCACCACCTTCCTAGACGAAACAATCACATCCAAATATATATATTCTAATTTTTTAGAAAAATACCTTTATTTATTTTAACTTTATTTATTTTAAATTTAAAAAAGTATTTAATATTTATCTCATTGTGATATAATTTATCCGAAAACCAATTAAAATAATAAAAAAAACAATACTATATATTGATTATATACGTCTTCAGGAGGAAAGTAAATGTTTGAATTTAATTTATATGAAAAAATTTTCAAAAAAATCCATTTTATTGGTATAGGTGGAATTAGTATGAGTGGTTTAGCAGAAATTCTTCATTATAAAGGTTTTTCCGTAACAGGAACAGATGTGAAAAGAAGTTCTGTCACAGATCATCTCGAAAATATTGGAATCAAGGTTTTTATTGGTCATGATGAGAAAAATATAGATGATTCTGATTTAGTTATTTATACTGATGCTGTTTCGCAAGATAACGAAGAATTAAATGCGTGTTTAAAAAGAGGTATCCCCTTAGTTGATAGAGCAACATTTTTAGGGGCATTGATGAAAAATTATAAAAATAGCATCGGTATTTCTGGTACTCATGGAAAGACAACAACAACTAGTATGCTTGCAAGCATACTTAATCACAATTATTTAGATCCTACAATGCTTGTAGGTGGAAATTTAGATGACATAGGTGGAAATGTAAAATTAGGTTCAGATGATTTGCTTTTAACTGAAGCTTGCGAATACAAGGCTAATATTTTGAAATATTTTCCAACAATTGCAGTGATTTTAAATATTGATGAAGATCATTTAGATTATTTTGAGGATATTGAACACATAAAAAACACTTTCAAAGCATATTTTAAAAATATACCTGATTATGGTTATTTAGTTGTTAATATTGATGATGAGAATATAAATTCTATAATAAATCATGTAAATTCAAACATAATTACTTTCGGAATCAATAATGAAGCAAATATAAATGCTAGAAATATTGAATATGATTTTAGAGGTTATCCTTCTTTTGATATTTACAAAGATAGTTCATTTATAGGCAATCTGAAGCTGAATGTAATGGGAGAACATAATATATATAATGCTTTGGCAGCTTATAGTGTTGCTAATTTAATCGGAATTAATGATGAAGATATACTCAAGAGTTTATCTGCTTTTCACGGAGTTCATAGGAGACTAGAGAACAAAGGATTCTTAGGTGATATCAAGATAATCGATGATTATGCTCATCATCCAACTGAAATCATGGCTTCTTTAAGAGCTATTAGAAATTCATCAAAAGAAAAGATTTATTGTGTTTTTCAACCTCACACTTTTACAAGAACGAGAATACTGCTTGATAGTTTTGCCAAAGCTTTTTCCGATGCAGATAAAGTTATTATAGCTGATATATATGCTGCTAGAGAAAAAGATTTAGGAGAAATTCATTCTAGAGATCTTGCCGAAAAGATACGACAAGCAGGTACTGATGCTATTTATTTAGGATCATTTGAAGATATTGAAAATTTTCTATTAAAAGAAGTAACTAATCACGACATCATAGTTACTATGGGAGCAGGGAATGTATACGAGATAGGGGAAAATCTATTAAATCTATATAATCAAAATAGAGAAAATAAAATAGTAGTATAAAAAAGCAGGTTAAATAACCTGCTTTTTAATATTCAAAAAACCCTTTTTTAGTTTTTCTTCCTAGTAAGTTCCCACGAACCATCTTTCTTAATAGTGGATGAGCTCTATATTTAGAGTCTTTAAATTCATCATACAAAACATCCATTATAGCTAGGCAAACATCCAAACCAATCAAATCAGCTAAAGCTAAAGGCCCAATAGGATGATTAGCTCCTAGTTTCATAGCTTCATCTATGTCTTCTGCTGTTGCAACTCCATCGGCTAAAATACCTACTGCTTCATTTATCATTGGAATAAGTATTCTATTAACCACAAACCCTGGAGCTTCTTCAACTTCTACCGCCACTTTATCAAGTTTTACTGCTAAATCAAATATAATTCTCTTAGTTTCCTCTGAAGTTGCAATCCCTTTTATGACTTCGATGAGTTTCATAACTGGTACTGGATTAAAAAAGTGCATGCCGATTACCTTGTCAGGTCTATTTGTTGCGTTAGCAATTTCTGTAATAGACAAAGAAGAAGTATTTGTTGCTAGTATGGCTTCTTTCTTACAAACTTCATCTAATTTCTTGAAAGTTTCTTTTTTTATGTCCATATCTTCTGAAATGGCTTCAATAACTAAATCACAGTCACTTAAATCATCATAAGATGTAGTAATGGATATTAATGATAGAGCTTTTTCCATATCCTCTCTAGACATCTTCTCTTTTGACACTAATTTATCAAAAGCTTTTTCAACCGGTGTTATGCTACCCCTTTTGTTGTTTTCATCGATAGATCTTACCCAAACGATTACTTCATATCCTTTTTGAGCAAAAACTTGAACAATTCCTAATGCCATTGTGCCTCTGCCTAATACACCTATCTTTTTCATTTTTCGCCTCCATTATTTACCCTTAAATTGAGGGGCTCTTTTTTCAACAAATGCCTTCATGCCTTCTTTTTGATCTTCTGTTGCAAAGCACAGACCAAATAAATTTTTTTCTATTTCCATTCCTGTCTCGATGTCAACTTCAGCACTTCTGTTTATAGCCACTTTTGAATACCTTACTGCTGGTTGCGATTTTAATGCAATTTTTTTTGCCATGTTAATGGCTTCGCTCAAAAGTTCATCAGGATTAACTATCTTATTAACTAATCCAATTCTAAAAGCCTCATCTGCTTCTATTATGTCAGTGGTAAAGATAAGTTCTTTAGCTTTTGCAATCCCAACTAATCTTTGAAGTCTATTAGTTCCACCAAACCCAGGAGTTATCCCCAATCCAACCTCTGGTTGACCGAATTTAGCTTTATTTGATGCTATTCTAATGTCACATGCCATAGCAAGTTCTAATCCTCCACCTAATGCATATCCATTTATTGCAGCAATGGAAGGTTTTTCACAAATTTCTATCTTTCTAAATACGTCAAGACCTGCTTGAGCAAATTTTCTAGCGCTAGCTGAATCTAAATCTTTCATTTCTGTTATGTCTGCTCCAGCAACAAAAGCTCTTCCTTCTCCCGTGACTATAATAACATAAACTTCTTCATCACTGATTAACTCATCCACAGCTTTTGAAATTTCAGACAACAATTCTAAATTTAAAGCATTTAAAGCACTTTGCCTGTTAATAGATAAGATGCCGATGTTTCCATCTTTCTTTAAAATGATATTTTCATAGTTCAAGCTATCACCCCTCTTTGTTTATAATATAACAATCTTTATTGTTTTTCAACTTAAATTCCACACCAAATTTTAAGAATTATTCAGGTTTTCCCAATAGTTTAAACATATTTTTCTTATACATTTCGACTCCAGGCTGATCAAATGGATTAATTCCTTGAATATATCCAGAAATTGCACATGCTTTTTCAAAGAAGTAAATCAAACTTCCCATATTGTACTCATCCAATTTTTCAATCTCTATAACTAAATTTGGAACATTCCCTTTTACATGTGCTTGCAGAGTTCCTTCAAAAGCCTTCTCATTTACATAGCTTATAGTCTTTCCTGAGAGATAATTTAGTTTATCTAAATCCATTTCTTCATTTTCAATAGTCATATCTTTGCCTAATTCTTTAATTATTAAATTTGTTTCAAATATATTTCTTTTACCATCTTGAATCCATTGTCCCATTGAATGTAAATCTGCAGTGAAATTTACACTTGCTGGATATATTCCTTTCCCATCCTTGCCTTCTGATTCACCATATAATTGCTTCCACCATTCCGAAATAAAAGATAATGATGGCTCATAGTTTGTCAAAATCTCAATATCTTTACCTTTTCTATTTAAAATTTGCCTCGATGCTGCATACATATAACATTCATTCTCAAACAAATTATCATTTGAATATATCTTCTCAGCATCAAAAGCACCTTTTAATATTTCGTCAGTATTTATATTTGAAACAGCTATCGGAAGTAAGCCTACTGGAGTTAATACAGAATACCTTCCACCTATATCATCAGGTATTATAAATGTTTCATATCCATTTATTTTAGCTAATTCTTTTAATGCTCCTTTGCTTTTATCTGTTGTAGCAATGATTCTTTTCTTTGCTCCTTCTTTTCCATACTTTTCTTCCATGAATTTTTTAAAAAACCTAAATGCAATAGCTGGTTCTGTAGTAGTTCCTGATTTAGAAATTACATTTACATATACCTCTTTATCTTTGATTACTTCAAATAAGTCAGATAGATATTTCCCAGAGATATTGTTCCCTGCAAATAACACCTTAGGACTTTTGCTCTTTTCAATTAGGTTATAAAAGCTATGATTTAATGCCTCTATGACTGCTCTTGCCCCCAGATATGAACCTCCTATGCCTATTACTATGAAATAATCCGCATTTTCCCTTATTTCATCAGCTTTATTTAACAATCTCTTATATTCTTCATTATCAAAATGCAATGATAAATCAAGCCATCCAGTAAAGTCATTTCCTTGCCCTGTTCTATCATGAAGCATTTTATGTGCTAATCTAACCTGAGATTCCATAAACTTATATTCGTAATCTTTAATAAATGAATTTGTATTATCAAAATTTATTCCCATATTTTTCCTCCTTTAACTCTTCACTTCTACTAAAACTAATGCATAATCATCTTTTTGCTCTCCCCAACTGTGTATAATAAATTTGTCTTCGATTTCATGAAGCAAATTGTCAGGGTGATTTTTAACTGTATCGAGCACTCCTTCTATTCCAAACTGTTTTCCATTATAGTCCATAGCTTCAGTTATGTCATCAGTGTATAATAAGATTTTGTCTCCAATATTTAGTTTTACTTGCTTTTCTTCATAGTTCATCTCATCAAACAAAATGGTAATAGGATATCCTTTCATTTTTAATGGATTGACATCAATGCTATTGAACTTTATAGGATAGCAGTTATGCCCAGCATTTGAATAGGAAAAAGTACTTTCAGTTCTGTTGTATACACCATAAAATATTGTGAAATATTTATCAGGTTCTAAGCCAAATTCTATAAATCTCTTATGCAATTCTAAAAGTGCTTTAGATGGGCTCTTAATTTCGTCTTTTATATCTCTCATCATTTGTTTAATAAACATAGTAAGCATAGAAGCAGCAATCCCATGGCCCGCTACATCGCTTATATATATGCCTATTTTTTCATCATCAATGCGAAATACATCGAACATATCTCCACTAAGCATTTCTGATGCTTTATAAATATATTCTATATTAAGATTTTCAAACATTCCTTGCCTGGGCAAAATTTTCTCTTGTACTTTTCTTGCAAATTTTAAATCTTCACTTATGAGTTTATTTCTCTCCAGTAATTCTAATTCTAGTTTTCTCTCTCTTGTAACATCTCTAAAAACTTCAACTGCAGCGACAATATCACCATCAACATTTCTTACTGGTGAACTCTTTACAGAATAATACCTACCGTTGACTATTTCTTCCTTTTGGAAAGTTTCCCCAGAAAATATGCTTTGTAATGTTATGCAATGAACACATCTATCCTCTTTGGTCAAAATATTATAACAACTAGAGCCAACTATGTCTTCTCCCAAATCTCTTTTCATAGCTTTATTTGCATATATTACTAGTCCTTCTTTCGATACTACTCTTACCCAATCTGCCATTCCATCTAATACTTGATAATTTAGTATCCCATGTTGAAACATAGTAATTTTGCTATTTAATTTATTGTTACTTTCTATCACAAAATCACCCCGCGGTATATACACTATCCTTCATAATTTACTTTCTCTTCTTTATCCTCTAAATATCTAGCTAAAGCATATAAACAATCTGATAATCTGTTAACATATTTTATTAGAGTTTCATCTACATACTCTTCTTTAGATAATGAAATTATTCTCCTTTCAGCCCTTCTGCAAATAGTCCTTGCAACATGCAAATGAGCTGATTGTTTGTTAGTCCCCGGGATGATAAATCCTGTTGGATTGTTTATTTTGTCCATATAAATATCTATTATATTCTCAAGATAATCAATATCATCTTCTTTTACTCTGTATTTTATCTTATTTTGATCCATTGTTGCTAGGTTTGATGCCACTACAAATAACTTGTTTTGAATTTTGAACAAAATTTCCTTTATTTCATCTTCTTCTACATAATTCTTTGCTAAACCTATAAAACTGCCAAGTTCATCTATCGTACCATAGCTTTCTACTCTAATATCATCTTTATAAACTCTCTGATTGTCAAACAATGAAGTAGTCCCTTTATCTCCTGTCTTAGTATAAATTCCCATAAAATCACCCTTCCTTTGTTGGTTTAGGCCCAAAGAATTGATAATAATCAACCTTTATTCTTCCATTATACAACTTTCTCTTTCTATCAGATTTTCTGCCAAAATAATGTTCAAATTCCTCATCGCTTGTGATAACATATATTGACCATTTGTCTAGTTCTCTAAATTTATTGCCAAAATCTATATATAACTGTCTAACCTCATCGTTGTCTCCCATTCTAATGCCATATGGAGGATTGGTTATTAAAACACCATATTCGTTTTTTATATCAACCTCTCTCATATCTTTGACAAAGAAAGTTATTTCATCGTCCAATCCCAAATTCGCCAAATTATCTCTTGCAATCAAAATTGATTTCTTATCAATGTCACTTCCCATAATTCTAAGTTTAACATCATGTTTTACAGAATTTCTTGCTCTAACCCTTTCTGCTTTAACAAGTTCTTTTGAAAATACTTCCCATTCTTCAAAATCAAATTTTCTGTCTAATCCAGGAGCAATATTTTTGCCTATTAATAAGGCTTCCAATAGTATAGTTCCAGATCCACAAAAAGGATCGTATAAAAGTCTGTCATTGTTCCAATAGCTTAGCATCACTAAACTTGCAGCAAGAGTTTCTTTAATGGGGGCTAAATTTGCTCTATTTCTATAACCTCTCTTATGAAGTCCATCTCCCGATGTATCAAGAGTAAGTGTCGCGATATCTTTATTAAGTGAAACTTCTACTTTAAATCTAGCTCCAGTTTTTGAGAACCACTCCACATCATAGTTTTCTTTCAGTCTTTCAACTATAGCTTTCTCTACTATGCTTTGGCAATCAGAAACACTGAATAGCTTTGAATTTAGGCTTTTTCCAGAAACTAAAAAATTGCCATCTATATCTATCCATTCTTCCCATGGGAGTTCTTTGGTTTTATCAAATAATTCTGCAAAACTAAAAGCTTTAAATTCTCCTACTTTAATAGATATTCTTTCTGCAGTCCTAAGCCACATATTCAATTTAACTACATCTTCTATTTCGCCTCTAATGGTTATCTTGCCATTTTCAACTTTAAATTCATCATATCCTAAATTTAACAGCTCTCTTTTTGTTAAAGCTTCTAACCCAAAAGTTGTTGAAGCTATTATATCAATTTTTTTCAATTAATCCCACCTCATATTTATATTATACTTAAAATTTGAATTAATACCATTTATTTGTTGTAATAAAAAATTTTTGGGTATAAAAAATAAGGATAAAATTTTAAAGGAGGGGTAATATATGAGTATAGGTAATTTATATCAAACAGGAGACTTTAAGGGTGAAAAGCATGTTCCAGTAATCCATGCTCCAGAGACTGTAAAAAGAGGAGAAAAAATAGAGGTAAAAGTTTTAATTGGTGAAGAAATTCCTCATCCTAATACATTAGAGCATCATATATCATGGATCAAGTTGTACTTCAAACCAGAAGGATCTAAATTTCCAGTTGAATTAGGAACATATGATTTTAATGCTCATGGTGAATCTGATTTATTCACAGAGCCTTGTGTTGTATCTGTTTTTAGTACGACACAACCAGGTACATTATATGCTACTAGCTATTGTAATATTCATGGCTTGTGGGAAAATGCAGTAGACATAAAAGTTGAGGCATAATTAACTTGACAACAAACAATTTATATATTAGTATGGTGTTAATTGAAAATTAGACGATGAAGGACTTTATTAGAATATATGATGTGCTTTTAGAGAGCTAGTGTTTGGTGGAAACTAGTAGCAGTCAAGTATTCGAATTACAATCTGGAGTTTTGAGGTTTTCACACCATACGTGTATGAGGCTTTAAGCGAATTAAGGTGGTACCACGGGTCTTCTCGTCCTTTAGATGAGAAGACCCTTTATTTTATTTTAGGAGGGATATATTTTGGAAAATGTTTTTGATATTCTTAGTGAAAGAGGATATATAGATCAAGTAACACATGAAGAAGAATTAAAAGAATTGCTTGGCAAAGAAAAAGTTACATTTTATATAGGATTTGATGCCACTGCTGATAGTTTAACATTGGGTCATTTTTTGCAAATAATGGTTATGACTCATATGCAAAGAGCTGGGCATAGGCCTATAGCCCTAATTGGCGGTGGGACTACTATGATTGGTGATCCATCAGGAAAATCTGATATGAGAAGAGTTTTAACAAGAGATATAATCGACTACAATGCTAATAGATTTAAAGAACAGTTGTCAAAATTTCTTGACTTTTCTAATGGTAATGCAATAATGGTAAACAATGCAGATTGGCTGTTGGAATTAAAATTTGTTGATTTTATGAGAGAAATCGGTGTACATTTTTCAGTTAATCGAATGCTTACATTTGATTGCTACAAAAATAGATTAGAAAAAGGTCTTACATTTTTTGAGTTCGGTTACATGCTAATGCAAAGTTATGATTTTCTTTATTTATATAGAAACTATAATTGCAAACTTCAGCTAGGCGGAAGTGATCAATGGTCAAATATAATTGGAGGATACGAATTAGTAAGAAAACTTGAAAATGATACAGCATATGGCATGACTTTTCAGCTCTTGACCACTGCATCAGGAAACAAAATGGGAAAAACCGAAAAAGGCACTATATGGCTTGACAAAGATAAAACTTCACCTTTTGATTTCTATCAGTATCTTAGAAATACAGATGATAGAGATGTTAAGAAGTTCTTATATCTCTTGACATTTTTATCTAAAGAAGAAATTGAAGATTTGACAAAAGAAGGTGGAGAAAGTTTAAATAAGGCCAAAGAGGTATTAGCCTATGAAGTTACCAAAATGGTACATGGTAAAGCTGAAGCAGATTCCGCTTTAAATGCTGCTAGAGCATTATTCTCAAATGGTGGAGATGAAAATTCTATTCCTCATACAATTATGGAAAAATCCATCTTTGAAAATGGAATAAATGTAGTTGATTTGTTGTTTGAAACTAAACTTGCTAAATCAAAAAGTGAAGGTAGAAGATTGATTGAACAAGGTGGAGTAAGTCTAAATGGAATTAAAGTAGAATCAATAGATAAAATTGTAACATTGTCAGATTTTACTGATAATAAACTGATGATTAAGAAAGGTAAAAAACAATATCATCAAATCAGATTATAATGTGGAAATTTCCACATTATATTTTTTATTAATATTTGATAAATAAGTATCAATTTTACACTTTTACGCTTGATTAAAAAAATCTAAGGTTTATAATAATAATTGGGGATAAATATTTTAATTTTTTTTATAATGATAGTTATTTTTTTAACATTTATGAGGGGTGAATTTGTTGAATAACGGTATGAATTTTGATTTAAACGAGAAACAAACTCTTATGAGAAAATTGTTTCGAGAATTTGCAGAGAAAGAAGTAAAGCCTCTAGCAGCAGAAATCGATGAAGAGGAAAGATTTCCTATTGAAAATGTAAGAAAAATGTCAGAGCTTGGTATGATGGGAATACCTTTTGAAAGCAAATACGGAGGTTCAGATGGAGATAATTTATCATATATCTTAGCAGTAGAAGAACTTTCAAAAGTATGTGCAACGACTGGTGTAATTCTATCTGCACACACATCTCTTTGTTGTAATCCAATCTATGCTTATGGCACCGAAGAGCAGAAGATGAAATATTTAGTGCCTTTGGCTAAAGGTGAAAAACTTGGTGCATTCGGCCTTACAGAGCCAAATGCTGGATCAGATGCTGCAATGCAACAAACTACTGCTATTAAAGAAGGAGACTATTATAGAATAAACGGCTCTAAAATCTTTATAACGAATGGTGGATATGCAGACATCTACATCATATTTGCAATGACCGATAAGCAAAAAGGAACTAGAGGTATATCAGCATTCATAGTTGAAAAAGATATGGACGGTTTCTCAATAGGTAAAATCGAAAAGAAGCTTGGAATTCATGGTAGTTCTACTGCTGAATTGATTTTCAAAGACCTTTATGTTCCTAAAGAAAACCTATTAGGTCAAGAAGGTAAAGGTTTTGGGATAGCTATGTCAACTCTTGATGGCGGAAGAATAGGTATCGCTGCACAAGCTGTTGGAATAGCTCAAGGAGCATTAAATGAAACTATAAAATATGTAAAAGAAAGAAAACAATTTGGAAGGCCTATATCAGCTTTTCAAAACACTCAATTTATAATCGCAGATTTGCAAACAAAGATAGATGCAGCAAGACTTTTAGTGTATAGAGCTGCTTATTTGAAAGATACTAATCAAAGCTATACTACTGAAGCTGCAATGGCAAAGCTATTTGCTGCTGAAGTGGCT
Source organism: Soehngenia sp. (assembly GCF_055108775.1). Taxonomy (NCBI): domain Bacteria; kingdom Bacillati; phylum Bacillota; class Tissierellia; order Tissierellales; family Tissierellaceae; genus Soehngenia; species Soehngenia sp. The sequence continues at coordinate 41,418 of NZ_JBSQIL010000006.1, forward strand.
ATGGAAACTACTACAAAAGCTGTTCAGCTACATGGTGGATATGGTTATACAAGAGATTATCCAGTAGAAAGAATGTTCAGAGATGCAAAAATTACTGAAATCTATGAAGGCACATCTGAAATTCAAAGATTAGTAATATCAAATAAATTATTAAAATGATAGGAGTCGATTATGAATATACTAGTATTGTTAAAACAAGTTCCAGATACAACTGAAATGCAAATAGACAAAGAAACCGGCACACTTATAAGAACAGGTGTTCCAACAATAACAAATCCCGATGACTTAGCAGGGTTTGAGATGGCTTTAAGAATAAAAGATGAAAAAGGAGCTAAAGTTACCTGTATAACAATGGGGCCTCCTCAAGCAAAAAATATGCTTAGAGAATTATATGCAATGGGTGCTGACGAATGTATTTTAGTAAGTGACCCTAAATTTGGCGGTGCTGATACTTGGGCAACTTCAAATACTTTAGCTGCTGTTATAAATCAATTAGATTATGATCTTATTATAGCTGGCAGACAAGCTATTGATGGAGATACAGCACAAGTTGGACCACAAACAGCTGAAAAATTAGGGATACCACAAATAACTTATGTTGACGGAATATTAGAAATAAACGATGAGAAGATTAGGGTAAAAAAAGCTTTAGAAAATAGTTATGAGATACTTGAATGCCCTCTTCCATGTTTAATAACAACATTGAGCACAATTGCTACCCCAAGGTATATGAGTGTTAGAGGAATAAGTCATGCTTTTGATAAAGATATAAAGGTTGTTACATTTAACGACATTGACATTGATCCTTCAATAATAGGCTTGAAAGGGTCTCCTACAAAAGTAAAGAAGACCTTTACAAAAGAAGCTCACAAAAATTCTGATGTACTAGAATTAGATCCAAAAACAACCGCTAGAAAAATTGTTGAAACACTAATAGATTTTAAGTTTATTGGTAAATAAGGAGATTGAGATATGGATATAAAAGAATATAGAGATATATATGTATTTTGCGAGGAGAAAGATGGAAATATAAATGATGCTTCTTTGGAATTGTTAGGTGAAGCTCGTAGATTAGTAGAAAATAGACCTCAACTTGGATATAAAGTAGTTGGAGTTGCAATTGGTAATTTAAGCGAAGACTTAATAAAAGAAATAGGATATTATGGTGCTGATAAAATCATCTGGCTATATAATAAAGATATAAATCACTATAGTACCGAAATATTCACTACTCTATTTGTTGATGAGGTAATAGAAAAAGATAAACCTGATATCGTACTCGTTCCTGCTACAGTAATGGGAAGAGATTTAGCTCCTAGAATTGCAGCTAGATGTGATACTGGTTTAACAGCAGATGCTACCAAACTTGAATTTGACCCTGAAAATGAAAATTCATCATTATTGTATGTTACAAGACCTGCATTTGGAGGAAATTTATTTGGTACTATCATAAATGAAACGAAGAGACCTCAAATGACAACTATTAGGCCTGGAGTAATGGAAAAACTTCAAAAGGATACCACTAAACAATTTGAAATTGAAAAAAGGGAAGTTTCCATTATAAACATAAATGATCCAGTGAAATTAGTTGAAGTACTTCCAAGAGATCACATGGCTGTAGATATTACAAAAGCAGACATAATAATCTCTGGCGGTCGTGGAATTGGTGATAATTTCCATATTCTTGAGGAATGTGCTAAAATGATCGGCGCAGAAGTCGGTGCTTCTAGAGGAGCAGTAGACAAAGGTTATATTTCAAAAGATCGTCAGGTTGGTCAAACTGGTAAGACAGTAAGACCTAAAGTTTATATAGCATGTGGTATTTCAGGAGCCGTTCAGCATTTGGCTGGTATGGAAAAATCAGATTTTATAATTGCAATAAATAAAGATCCAGATGCTCCAATATTTAGCGTAGCAAATATTGGATTTGTCGGAGATGCTTTAGAAATAGTTCCTCTTATTACCGAAGAAATAAAAAGATACAGAGAAAGACCATATTAATATAGTGAGTGCATATGCACTCACTATATTAATGTTATCGCTCCCATAAGCCCATATGATTCTTTATCTCGTCTATAAGAATGCAAAAATTCGGTTGAATAGGTAGATAAATCTATGTCAATAACATTTTCCTGTTTCAAACCCTTCTCTATCAATGCTTGCTTGTTAATTCCTTTTATATCTATTAAATACTTAGTTGTATTTTTAATAGCTGAAAAATCCGATATATTTGAAAATTTTTGCTCAAACATTAAATAAACATCTTCTTCTACCTCAAAATCTTCTTTATCGATTGAAGGTCCTAGTACTGCTATTAAATCAGTAGGAATTGATGAAAAGTTTTCTATCATCATATCTATAGCTTTTCTAACAATTGTTTTTAATGTACCTCTCCAACCCGAGTGAATATTTGCATGAACTTTATTGACTGGGTCATAAATAATAATTGGAGTGCAATCAGCAAACCTCGTAATAAGTCCAATACCTCTTTTATTTGTCATCAAGCCATCTGTGTCGTTAAAATGTCTTCCTATATTATTTTCTATACCATCATAAATGCTATTAACAATCATAACATTATCCCCATGAACCTGTAGCCCATTAAAAAGCATTGTAGGTCTTTTACCAATAAATTCATATGCTTTGTCTAAATTTAATTTCACGATATTAGGGTCTTTAGTAGTTTTTAACCCAATATCCATATCCTTAGTAGTAAAGCAATGATATAAACCCTTTTGTCTTAATTCTTTTACATAAATAAATTTATTATTTTCATAACAAACAATGTCGTAATTCAATTTACTCCTACCTTTCTTCTATTCCTGTTATTATAGTTCTCCAATTTCTTTCATTATATCTATAAACTGCTTTGTCATTCTGGCTGTAAAACCCCATATGATATATTCTCCATATTGATAAAATAATACAGCATGCTTTCCTTCTCTAAAATTATAATCTCTACCCTTTGGAATAAGCTCATAAGGAAAAGACTCATTACTTTCGGTTTTTAATACTAACTCAAAAATCATTGGCTCATGTGTTAAAAAATAATCTAGAGGTACTGCAAATATATGATCAACTTCATCCTGATTAGGTTTAATATCTTCTAATCTTATGTTTTTTATCTCTCCAAGAAAACAATGAATCGTAAAATTAGCATAAGATATTAAGTAATCTAATTCTCCTATTTTACATATATTTTCTTCATCTATATTTAACTCCTCCATGGTTTCTCTCAAAGCAGCCTGTTCAAAAGTTTCATTTTTTTCAACTCTTCCTCCTGGAAATGAAATTTCTCCAGGTTGAGCCAAGAGGGTAGAAGCTCTTAATTCATATATTATATGCCATTTATCATCTATTTTTATCAATGGAATTAAAACGGAGTATTTATTTTTTATATCTATTGGTTGGGGTATTCTTGAATTTAATTTTCTTTTTAATTCTTCGATATTCATTCTATACCTCCAGATTTCTAATCATATCATAAGCTATTTTTATCAATATATCATCTCTCATAGAAGTATTCATGATATTTGCTTTAACCAGTATTTTTTCAAAAGTTGATATCTGATTTGGAATTACTAAAGCTGGCTGTTTTTGCAATAGACTCACACATTCTTTAAATTCATAAATCTTAAATTTTTCTATTTCATAATATGCTAATAACACCTCTATAAGAAATAACACAAAATCTTCATAGTCATAGTTATCATTAAGATCTAATAACTTTGCAATCCTAGGAATGATTATTTCAAACAATGTTCTCTTATTAGGGGCTTCAGTTATATTTAGAGTTTCTGCTATTGATTCTAAACAATCTTCCTTTAAATTAGATAACAGATGAAAATAATATTCTTCACCTAAAGGATAAAAATAGTACTTATTGCCTTTTAATCCATTTATTACTTTAAGAGCATCATAATAACCAAGTTTTAAATTTTGTATAGCTAAATCTTTTTCATAAGTAAATGAATTCCCAATATTGTCAGAAGGTGAAATAGTTATTATGTTATATTTGTCCTTAGGTATTTTTCTAGTTATACCTAATGCTTTAGTTCTAATTAAAATCAAATCAGTAAATCCTTTATCAATAAGCATTTTGTATGGAAGATTATCATAATATGCTCCATCTAAATAATACTTTCCATTTATCCTTTCTCTTTTAAAAACTGGCAAATAACAAGATGCAAGAATATATTCTTTCATTTCACCAACGGGTATATCTTCTTTAAATAATTTCAATGGCTTTAAATCTGAAACATTTACTGTAACTAGTCCATAATCTAATCTTGACTTTCTGATTAAATCTTCATTTATATAAGTGTCAATTAAATTTTTAAGTGGAGTTATATCAAATCCACCATCGACTATAACTTCTCGCAATGTGCTTAAAAATATTCTAATTTCATCTTTATTTGGTCTAGACTCTCTAAACTTTCTAATTTCTTCTTCATTTGCATTAATAACATTTGTATAATTAACATTTTGCCAAAGTTCATAAGCTATATCAAAATCACCTTGAGCTATCATTGCTCCATTAAGTGCTCCTACCGAAGTACCAACAATTGCACTTATTTCAAAGTCATTTTCTAAAATTGCTCTATATGCTCCTAAATGATAAGCTCCTTTTGCTCCTCCACCTTCTAAAGTAACTCCATACATATAAAAACCTCCTCATTGATAAATATTATATACCCATATAATATAAATATATATTTATGTTATAATACATTTTAATAGGAGGTTTTTATATGGAAACTAGAAAAAATTGGAATAAATATTTTATGGAAATTACAGAAATGGTAGCATCACGCTCTACTTGCGATAGAGCATTTGTGGGTTGTGTTTTAGTAAATGATGAACATAGAATTGTTTCAACGGGATACAATGGGTCTGTGTCAGGTAACCCTCATTGCGATGACGTTGGGCACACTATTAGAGATGGACATTGTATAGCTACTATACATGCAGAAATGAATGCACTTTTATATTGTGCTAAAGAAGGGATTTCTGTAAAAAATTGCATAGCATATGTAACTCATTTCCCCTGTCTTAACTGTACTAAAGCTCTAATTCAAGCTGGTATTAAAAAAATATATTATAAGCATGAATATAATGTGGATGAATATGCCTTATATTTGTTAAAAAACAACAAAGTAGACATTGAAAAGTTAGAGTAGCTTAGAATTCTTTGCCAATTTATCAGCTTCTTCATTAAATTCATCCCCAGAATGTGCTTTTACTTTAATAAAATTTACATTTAATTTGTCTTTTATAGTATCGTAAAATTCTTTATAAGCTTTAGTGCCAGCCTTTGTGGTTTTCCATTTTCCTAAAGCCCAATTCTCTATGCCCATATAATCATAATAAAGAATTAACTTCTTCACATTGTTTTCAAGTGCCCATTTCATTACTTCTTCTGCACCTTTGATTTCTCCAGCGACATTTCTCATATTGGATAGCTCTGCATCCTCATATCTTTGTGAAAATGTTATCTTTTCTCCTTTGTAAAAAATTACTGCTCCAAATCCAAACGTATGTGTTTCCAAGTCGAAACTTCCATCGATATAAGCTATGGCAGTGTCTTGATTTAAATCTATGGAAGGATTTTTATCTGTTGATTCTTCCTCTATAAATGCCTTTGCCTCTTCATAAGTTTTAAACTTCTTGTATTCAGCGCCACTAAAACCTTCTACTTCTCTTTTACAATCCTCCCACGAATTATATATCCCAATATTTCTTCCTTTCTTAACTGCGTAAAACATATTCCACCTCATTGAATTTATTGTTTAATATTATCTTTAAATTTAGAAAATATCAAGTAATTTCTTTCTATATATTATAAGTTCGTTATATTTGTATCATTTTTAATATTATTGTTAATTTTCAGTTATTTATATTGTAACTAATTTTTATTTCTGCTACAATTAAATTAATTGATATAAACGTTTTCTTATATCAATTAATTTAATTAGATAGTTGCAGAATACAAAATTAAAAATATATAGAGTTATCCACAGCTAAAATTAAAAATTCAATAGATTTTGCAATTAAACAATTAATTAATTATA
>NZ_JBSQIL010000007.1:0-46888 GCF_055108775.1 Soehngenia sp.
TTTTTACACTGTATATATACCCAAAATGGGGGGAATCTAGCCATTTCAATATAAAAAAAGGCAGTAAATATGCGAGTTGTAGAGTTTTGCAACGAGCTACAAATTTGAATCTAAGGAGGGTTAAATATGGATCTTTTTATTTTAGGAGTAGTATCGGGTTTTACAGTTAAAGCAATCATAGATATCCTAAAACACAAGGGGACCAAAAAGTAATAAATGCAATAGGTTATATAGGTATGACACATACTTTATATTATGTGCATCAAAATTGAAGACTAATAAAAAGGGAAGCTTTGTCATAGGCTTCTTTTTTATTGCCTCTTGAAACGTGTAAATCTAAGCTTTTCAAAATTCATAAATTCCCTGCGAATAAAATGGCTTTTTATAGTATTGTTAAGCGGTAGCTATTGATTTGTGGTTAATTGAAAGCATCACCCGATTTATGAAATATATAAAAATCATGAAGAGGCTTGATTTATGACAAAAATTGTGATAAATTAAACAATTAAGAAAATATAAAGGAGGATTGAAAATGAAAAAGATAGGCTTACTTCCGAGACTTATCATCGCAATTATTTTAGGTATTATCTTTGGGAACGTTTTACCAGAAGCATTAATCAGAGTTTTTTCTACTTTTAACACTATTTTTGGACAGTTCTTAGGATTTGCTATTCCATTGATTATCATTGGATTTATTGCTCCAGGAATTGGTGAATTAGGAAAAGGAGCAGGCAGAATTCTTGCTTTAACAGCAGGTATTGCATATCTTTCAACTGTATTTTCAGGCTCAGTAGCTTATTTTGCTAATTCGTTGATATTACCAACATTTTTAAATAGTAGCAATATCAATATGGACATTGTCGGAGAAGAAGCAATGGCAGCCACATATATTGATATGAGCATACCACCTCTAATGCCTGTAATGACAGCTCTTATCATTGCATTTACTTTAGGGATTGGGATGGCTGCGATAGATTCAAAACACATTAAAGGATTTATGAATGAATTTCAAAACATTATAAGCAAAGTGATATCTGAAATCATAATTCCACTGTTACCAATTCATATCATGGGGATATTTGCTAATTTAACCTTTTCAGGGCAGACAGCCATGATATTAAGTGTATTCTCTAGAGTGTTCATACTTGTAATAGCTCTACACATCTTAATAATCATAATTCAATATACTATTGCTGGTTCAATGGCAAATGCTAATCCTTTTAAATTGATTAAGGGAATGTTGCCAGCTTATTTCACTGCAATTGGTACTCAATCATCTGCGGCTACCATACCAGTTACATTAGTTCAAACTAAGAAAAATGGAGTAAACGAAGGAGTTGCAGAATTTGTTGTACCTCTTTGTGCAACTATACATCTTTCAGGAAGCACAATTACACTTGTTAGCTGCTCTATGGCAATCATGATGTTAAATAATATACCGATAAGTTTTGGAACTTATTTTGGATTTATACTTGTATTAGGGGTTACAATGGTTGCAGCACCTGGAGTTCCAGGAGGAGCTGTTATGGCAGCTTTAGGAATCTTGGAGAGTATATTAGGATTTGATCAGACAATGCTTTCTCTAATGATAGCCCTTTATCTTGCACAAGATAGCTTTGGTACTGCTTGCAATGTAACAGGCGATGGAGCTATAGCTGTAATAGTTAACAAGATTTCAGGATTTAAATTGGAACCAAAAGAAAAATTAGTAGACATAGATATAAATTAATTTAATTAAAAATATAGACCTTTTAGGTCTATATTTTTTTACTTTGGGTATAGATTATCTAAAGGAGGGGGAATGTATGAATATAAGGAGAGCTTATCCAATCGAAGCTGAATTTTTAACTGATTTAGCAGTTGAATCAGAAGCTTATTGGGGTTATGACAAAAAATTTTTAGATGCATTTAGAATTATATACAGATTGAGCGAAGACTACATTATCAACAATCCAACATTTGTCTTAGAAGATGATGATAAAATTATTGGGTTTTATAGCATTGTTGAAAGCAGTGAAGGTGTTATTTTAGAATATTTTTATATAGATCCATCATATATAAGAAAAGGATATGGTAAAACACTGTGGGATCATTTAATCGAGTTTTGCAAAAATAGAGGAATTTTAGAATTTGATTTTGTAGCATCTGATGAAGCAGTGCCATTTTATGAAAAAATGGGTGCAATAAAAGTGGGAGAAACAAAATCAATTGTAGAAAGCGATAGAAGAGTCAATAAAATGAAAATGGTAGTTTCTTAGGAGGGAGAAAATTGGGTAAATATGATTTCAAATTAATATCTGATGAAGGGAAAATGGTATCTTTGGCGGATTTTAAAGGTAAAAATGTAGTAGTTTATTTCTATCCAAAAGACAACACCTCTGGTTGAACAATTGAGGCTAATGGGTTTAGGGATCTAAATCAGGAATTTGAAAAGTTAAACACAGTGATAATTGGGATAAGTAAGGATTCTCAAGAATCACATCAAAAATTTAAAAGAAAAAATGAATTGAATTTTATACTTTTGACTGATGATACAGGTGAAGTTTTAGAGAAATATGGGGTACTTAAAAACAAGAAAATGTTTGGAAAAGAAGTCTTAGGGATAGAGAGAAGCACATTTGTATTCAACAAATTTGGAGAGCTTGTAAAGGAGTTTAGAAATGTTAAACCAGGACCCCATCCACAAGAAGTTCTCGAATTTATAAAGGAAAACTTGGCCTATTGATTGTTTAAATAATAATTAGTTGGGTAAATTCAATATGTGATAATAAATGTTAGGGGGTATATATATGACGCAATATCATGAACCAATTGATAAATTAGATGAAAAAACAAAAGATATTACAAGAGCTCTTATGAGTTTAAAAGAAGAAATAGAGGCTGTTGATTGGTATAACCAAAGAGTCGCAGCATCTGATGATGAGACATTGAAAGAAGTATTAGCTCATAATAGAGACGAAGAAATTGAACATGCTGTAATGACATTAGAATGGCTTAGAAGAAATATGGATGTATGGGATGAAAATCTGAAGAAATATCTCTTTACCACAGAAAATTTACTTGAAGTAGAAGAAAGCGTTACAGAAGATAAAGAAGATAAAGATTTAGGTTTAGGAGATTTGAAATAGGAGGGATAACATATGCTAAATAGAAAAATGGCTCCAATATCAGATAAAGTTTGGGAAGAAATAGATAATAGAGCCAGAGAAGTTCTTACTAGTTATCTAACAGCAAGAAGAGTAGTTAGAGTAAATGGGCCTATGGGTTTAGAATTTAATGCAATAGGAGAAGGTAGACTTTCAGAGATAAAAAAGGCAGATTCAATACATTATTCTAACTATGATGTAAAACCACTTACTGAAGTAAGAGTTGAATTTGAACTAGATAGAAAAGAGTTGGACGATATAGTAAGGGGGGCAAAAGATCCTGATTTAGAACCCCTTGAAGATGCATTGAAGAAATTAGCTTTATTTGAAGAAAAGGCTGTTTACTATGGACTTGAGGATATAGGAATTGTTGGACTAGATAAAGTTGGTAAAAAAGCCATTCCTTTTGGAAAAGACAGAGAATCAATTTTAAATGCCATTGGAAAAGGTTTGATGGAATTAAAAGAAGCTTATACAAATCCACCTTATGTTTTAGTGGTAGGAGAAGAACAATTCAAAGACATTATATTAAGTGACAATGGATATCCTCTAGAAAAGAAGATAGCTAAATTAATTGGTGGAGAAATAATAGTTTCAAAAGCAGTAAACGGAGCTTTTTTAGTACCATTTAATTCAGAAGACCTAGAACTTACAATTGGACAAGATTTTGCGATAGGATTCGTAGAAGCTAATGAAGAAAAAATTAAATTATTCGCAATAGAATCTTTCACATTCAGAGTTTTAAATCCAGATATAGTTGTTAAATTTGCATAAAATTTTGTTTATACCCTATACAGAGATACTCGTATAGGGTATAATTTTTTTATGTAAATGTTTGGAGGTAAAAATATGACAGAATTTATCGCTTTTAGTGCTTTTACTGCTGGAATAGCATCGTTTTTTTCACCTTGTCTGTTGCCTATGATACCAGCATATATTTTTTATATTTCTGGAATAGATGATGTTGAAGCAATAAAAGAAAATAAGAGCAAAGTATTAAAGAGGACTTTAGGATTTATCATAGGGTTTACATTTGTTTTCATAATAATGGGTTTAAGCGCTTCATATATAGGCAGAATATTTATTAGCTACAGAAATGTATTTTTAAAACTCAGTGGATTTATAATTATAGTGTTTGGACTAAATTTGATGGGTATAGTAAATTTAAAATCTTTAAGCAGAGAAAAGAGGTTTAAATCTCCAAGAAAAGTAAATGGGATATTGAGCTCAGGACTCATGGGAATGGCTTTTGCTGGTGGATGGACTCCTTGTTTTGGGCCGATACTTGGTACTATACTTTTCATGGCATCATTAGAGGAATCAATGATTCAAGGAGGGGTTTTATTATTTATATATTCACTTGGTATGGCGATTCCTTTTATAATTACAGCGATTTTCATAAATAAACTCACATTTTTTATGACAAAATATGAAAAGGTACTCAATATCATACCCTATATTGGTGGAATTATATTGATGGTCTTCGGATTGTTGATATTTTTTGATAAATTAGTAATAGTTTCAAATTTGCTTACTTAGGAGGGAATAGAATGAATAGAAAGACTATATTTTTGATATTAGGTTTACTAGTGGTGGCAATAATTGCTCTAGCAGCTACCTCAATAATGGTTGCTGATACAGAAGAAGAGAGTTTTGATAGTTCAAATGAAGTAACAGATAGAGGACAGGTAGGGCCACCTAGAATTGTAGAAGAGCCAAAGATAGAAAAAGGGAAAGAAGCTCCAGATTTCGTTTTAAAAGATTTAGATGGTAATGATATAAGCTTGAGTGATTTTAGAGGCAAAGTAGTCCTATTAAACTTTTGGGCAAGTTGGTGTGTCTATTGTGACCAAGAAATGCCTGATTTAGAGAGATTATATACGACATTTGATGATATTGTTGTAATCGGAGTTAATGTTGGAGAAGATTTAGATCTAGTAAGAGAATATGTTGAAGAAAACAATTTGACTTTTCCTGTAGCATTAGATTCTGAAGCAGATATTGCTAGCGAATATCTAGTATCAGGGCTTCCAACCACTTATTTCATAGATGAAGATGGTATTATTTATGGAAGATATCCCGGAATGATGACATATAACATGATGCTTGAGTTTTCTAATGAAACTAGAAAATATTAGAATTGTTTGACAAGATTTTATCTTATTTATATAATAAGGTTAACGATTTCATACAATATTTGAAGGGTGGAGTTATTTTGAAAAATCCTGTGATTGAAGTTAATTCAGAGATAGGCAGGCTTAGGCAGGTCATGCTTCATAGGCCTGGAAAAGAAATAGAAAATTTGATGCCGGAGTATTTGGATCGGCTACTATTCGACGATATACCATATTTAAAAATCGCACAGAAAGAACATGATGAATTCGCAGAGACTTTAAAATCAAAGGATGTAGAAGTCGTATACCTAGAAGACTTAGTTGTAGAGTCCCTTTTAGAAAGGGAAGTATTAAATTCATTTATTGAAGAATTTCTATATGAAGCAGGAATAAAGGAAGATTTCAATATCATTTCGCTAAAAGAGTATTTCTTATCTTTAGACAAAAAAGAAATGGTTTTAAAGATGATGGCAGGCGTTAGAAAATCAGAGATCAAAAACACGGTAAAAGTACATTTAGCAGAATATTTGGAAAGCGATTACCCGTTTTTAATAGACCCTATGCCAAATCTTTATTTCACCAGAGATCCATTTGCATGTATTGGAGACAAAGTTTCAATTCATAAAATGAATACGCATACCAGAAATAGAGAGACTTTGTTTGCGAAATATATTTTTAACTATCACCCAAAATATAAAAAAGTACAGCACCTTTATGAAAGACAAGAAGAGTTTTCTATCGAAGGTGGAGATATTTTAGTTTTAAGTGATAAAGTGTTAGCTATAGGCATTTCTGAAAGAACTAATCCAAATGCTATTGAAAAAATTGCACTTAACATATTTAAAGGTGAAAATACATTTGATAGAATCATAGCAATAGATATCCCAAAACAAAGGACCTTTATGCATTTAGACACAGTTTTTACAATGGTAGATTATGATAAATTTGTCATACATCCAAATGTAGAACAAACAATGAAATCATTTGTATTAGAAAAAAAGGATAAAAACAGCGTAAAAATAACTCCTCAAATTGGCAGTTTAAATGAAATATTGGAAACGAATTTAAATGTAAAGGGTATAAAGTTTATTAAATGCGGTGGAGATAGCGTTGTAGATGCTGCAAGAGAACAATGGAATGATGGATCAAATACCCTTTGCATAGCCCCAGGAGAAGTGGTAGTATATTCTAGGAACTATGTTACAAATGAAATATTAGATAGAGAAGGCATTAAGTTAAATATAATATCTAGTTCAGAGCTGTCAAGGGGCAGAGGTGGCCCTAGATGCATGAGTATGCCTTTTATTAGAGAAAAAATATTTTATTAGAGAAAAAATATAAGGAGGAGAAAAATATGGCAGTTAATTTAAAAGGAAGAAGTTTTTTAACACTAATGGATTTCACACCTGAAGAAATTAGATATTTATTGGATCTATCTCATGATTTGAAAGCCAAAAAAAGAGCAGGAATTTATAACTATGTACTAAGAGGAAAAAATATAGTACTGCTATTTGAAAAATCATCAACAAGGACAAGATGTGCTTTTGAAGTCGCAGCATTAGAAGAGGGAGCACATGTTACATTCCTAGATTCAGCAAGTTCACAAATGGGCAAAAAAGAATCACTTGAAGACACTGCAAAAGTTTTGGGAAGATTTTACGATGGAATAGAGTACAGAGGATTCAAACAAGAAGTTGTTGAGGATTTAGCAAAATATTCAGGAGTTCCTGTTTGGAATGGACTAACAGATGTAGACCATCCAACTCAGATATTAGCAGATTTATTGACCATAGAAGAGCATGTTGCTAAGCCTTTAAACAAAGTTAAATTAGTATTTGCTGGTGATGTCAGAAACAACATGAGCTATGCATGGATGTATGGTTGCGCTAAGATGGGCATGCATTATGTAGCTCTTGGACCAAAAGAGCTAATCGATCAAATAGATAAAGAAGCTATGAATAGAGCATTGGAAGTAGCAAAAGAAACAGGAGCAAAAATAGAGCTTTCCGATGATATAAATGCTGTAAAAGGCGCAGATGTAATTTATACAGATGTATGGGCATCTATGGGAGAAGAAGATCAGATACCAGAAAGAGTAAAACTATTAACACCATATAAAGTTACTATGGAAATGATTAAGATGACAGAAAATGAAGATTGCATATTCATGCACTGCTTGCCAAGCTTCCATGATTTTGAGACAAAGATGGCAAAAGAACAAATGGAAAAGGGTTATGATATAAGAGAAGTAACTGATGAGGTATTCAGAAGCAGACACTCAGTTGTATTTGATGAAGCAGAAAATAGAATGCATACAATAAAAGCAGTTATAGTAGCGACTATAGGTTAGAGGGGGATTTAATGTGAGACCAACAAGAGTTGTAGTAGCATTAGGAGGAAACGCATTAGAAGACAAGTCAATGCCTTCAACAGCAGAGGCTCAGCTAGAAGTAGTTAAAAGAACAAGTGAATATATAGCTGATATATCAACAGCAGGATATGAAATTGCAGTAGTTCATGGAAATGGACCACAAGTAGGCAGGATTTTACTTGCCACAGAAGCTGCAAAAGATGTTACCCCACCAATGCCATTTGATGTATGTGGAGCAATGAGCCAAGGATATATTGGATATCATATTCAACAAGCTTTGAGATTTGCACTAAAGAAAAGAGGCAGAGATATACCGGTAGTAACTGTTATTACACAAGTTGTCGTAGATAAAGACGACGAAGCATTTAAAAACCCAACAAAACCAATCGGTCCTTTCTACACAGAAGAAGAAGCAAAAAAATTAGCTCAAGAAAAGGGTTATATAGTTAAAGAAGACGCAGGAAGAGGATATAGAAGAGTTGTACCTTCACCACTACCAAAGAAAATAGTTGAGATAGACACAATTAAAACACTTTGGGATACCACAATCGCTGTCACATGTGGCGGTGGAGGAATTCCTGTAATAGAAAAAGAAGATGGATCTTTGGAAGGAGTTGCTGCAGTAATAGATAAAGATCTAGCAGCACAAAGACTTGCAGAGGATATGGAAGCAGATATTCTTTTGATATTGACAGAAGTTGAAAAAGTAGCAATAAACTTCAATAAACCTGATCAAAAGAATTTAGATCATATGAGTGTTGAAGAAGCTCTCAAATACATGGAAGAGGGACATTTCGCACCAGGAAGCATGCTTCCTAAAGTAAAAGCAGCTGTAAACTTTGCAAAATCAAAACCAGGAAGAAAAGCAATCATCACTTCTCTATATAAAGCTAAAGAAGCTTTAGATGGGTTATCAGGAACTGTAATTGAAATGTAGAATCGGGGTTTATCACCCCGATTTTTTCTTAAGTGTTATTATGTTGAATTCTATTCAATTTACTGATACAATTTTTACATAATATATAGAAAAGGGGAAAAAATATGAAGATAGGATTAGTAGGATTAACTTCTGTTGGAAAGACATCACTTTTTAACCTATTGACAGGTTCAAATATAGAAGTTTCTGGATATGCTACAGGAAAGATCAATGCAAATATTGGAATTGCAAAAATCCCAGATGAAAGACTTCAATTTTTAACTGAGCTTTACAAACCTAAAAAAACCACTTATGCCACAATAGAAGTAGTAGATGTGCCTGGATTGGTAAAGGGATCATCAAGTGGAAAAGGAGCTGGAAACTTATTTTTAGATAATGTAAGAAAGACAGATTTACTAGTGCATGTAGTCAGAGCATTTGAAGATGAAAATGTTATACATGTAGAAGGGGACATAGACCCTATGAGAGATGTAGAGACATTAAATTTAGAGTTGTTATTTTCCGATTTACAAGTTATAGAAAATAGAATTGAAAGAATTGAAACTTCTAAAAAAGTGACAAAAGAGAATCTATTGGAATTAGAAGTTCTTAAGAAATGTAGAGAGTGTCTAGAAAATGGTCTATTATTAAACAATCTAGAGTTAACAGATGAAGAAAAAGATGTGTTAAAGACTTTCTCATTTTTATCACAGCAACCTATGATACTAGTGGTAAACATAGATGAAAATCAATTGGCTAACAAAAATTATCCGAAAAAAGATGAGCTATATGAATACTCTAAAGCATCGAACACGCCGATGATCGAAATCTCCGTAAAAACTGAACTAGAACTAAGAGAATTAGACGATGAAGATAGAAAAATTTTCATGGAAGATTTGAACATAAAAGAATCTGGCATAGACCTATTATCAAAGACAGCTTATGATTACCTAGGGCTTATATCATTCTTGACAGCAGGAGAAGATGAAGTAAGGGCATGGCCTATTAGAAAAGGTATCACAGCTAAAGAAGCTGCTGGCAAAATTCACTCTGACATTGAAAAAGGATTTATCAGAGCTGAGGTATGTAAATTCAACGATTTAAAAGAACATAAGAGCATGGTCAAATTAAAAGAATTGGGGTTACTGACATTAGAAGGAAAAGACTATATAGTACAAGATGGAGATATAATCAATTTTAGATTTAATGTATAGGAGAGTTTTAACTCTCCTTTTAAATATGATAGAGGGGTAGTTAAAGATGACAAGTGAAAGGATCAACTACTGCGAGCCAGTTGTTGTTGAAAACGAAAGAAAAACATTGCAGGAAATCGAAAGAAGCATCATAAAGACATACAGAAAACCAATCTGGTCAAAGTTTATTAAGGCAATCAAGGAATACGAACTCATAGAAGACAACGATAAAATAGCAGTTGCGATATCTGGAGGGAAAGACAGTCTTTTAATGGCGAAGTTATTCCAAGAACTTAAGAAATATGGAAAACAAAATTTTGAAGTTGAATTCATAGTAATGGATCCTGGGTATCATAAGGACATAAGGGCATTGCTTGAAGAAAACCTTAAATTTTTAGATATACCTGCACATATATTTGACGCAAATGTGTTTGAAGTCGCTGATAGAATTGCAGGAGAGTATCCTTGCTATATGTGCGCTAGAATGAGAAGAGGAGCTCTTTATGGTAAGGCTAAAGAGCTAGGATGTAATAAGTTAGCTTTAGGTCACCATTTTAATGATGTCATAGAGACTACAATGCTCAATTTATTGTATGCTGGAAGCTTTAAGACTATGATGCCAAAGCTAAAATCCCAAAACTTTGAAGGATTAGAACTCATAAGACCTTTGTATTTAGTGGAAGAAAAATATATAGAAAGATTTATAAAATCAAGCGGAATATGGCCATTAAACTGTGCGTGTATGGTGGCAGCTAAGAAAATTGGGAATAAGAGATACGAAATAAAAAATTTGATTGATGAATTAAAACAAACCAATGAAAATGTAGAGATGTCAATTTTCAGAGCAGCTCAAAATGTTAATTTGGACCAAGTTTTAGGGTATGAGAAAAACGGAATAAAAACATCTTTTTTAGATGAGTACTAGAAGGAGATGATTTAATGAGATTTATATCATGGAATGTCAATGGATTAAGAGCAATAATGAAAAAAGGATTTATTGAATCAGTAAAAAAATTAGATCCAGATATATTATGCCTTCAAGAGACTAAAATGCAAGAAGGCCAACTAGATTTAGATGTAGACCTCGAAGAATACGAAAAATACTTCAATTCTGCACAAAAGAAAGGATATTCAGGAACTGCAATATTTACTAAAGTAAAACCAATAAGTGTAAGCTATGGGATGAATAAAGAAGAACATGACAATGAAGGAAGAATAATAACAGCAGAATATGACGATTTTTATCTTGTGAATGTATATACGCCAAATTCTAAAACGGAATTAGAAAGACTTGAATATAGAATGGTTTGGGAAGATGAATTTAGGAACTTTTTAAAGGATTTAGAAAAGATAAAACCAGTTATAGTTTGTGGCGACTTAAATGTAGCTCATAAAGAAATAGATTTGAAAAATCCTAGTTCTAATAGAAGGAGTGCAGGATTTACAGATGAAGAAAGAAACAAATTCACTGAACTCTTAGAAGCTGGATTTATAGATACTTTTAGATTCTTTTATCCTGACAAGGAAGGGGCATATACTTGGTGGAGCTATATAACAAAAGCTAGAGAGAGAAATGCAGGTTGGAGAATAGATTATTTTTTAGTTTCAGAGAGTTTAAAAGATAGACTTGTAGATGCTAAGATTCATTCGGATATATATGGTTCTGACCACTGTCCAGTTGAACTTGAGATTAGATGATTTTAGAAACCGTCCACATCATTATCATATAATTTTCACAAAACAAAGATATAATGTAACAAAAGGGAGGGATAAGAAATGAAAGATGAAGAAATGAAAGATGAAGAATATAAAAAAGAAGATCTAGAAGAGAATTTGGAAACAGGTGAAGTTGAAGAAGAAATTGAAGAAGAAAATATTAAAGATGCTAACATTAATGAAGAGTACGATTTCAAAGAAGAGGATTCAAAAGATAGAGATGTTACTAAATCAAGTAAAAATGAAACTATTGCAAACATAAACTTTAAGTGGAAAACACTGGTTGTAGTTGTTTTAATCATCTCATTGACAAGTGGGCTACTGGGCTCTTATATCGGAATTAGAATGTTTGCATCAAACTATTATCCAAATTCAAACAATCAACAACAGATAACAATAAATCCAAACGATAGCTATACAACAGTATCTGCTGTGGTGCAAAAGAGCATGAGCTCTGTAGTAGGGATAACAACAGTTGAAGTAAAAGATCATCTGTTTGCTCAGCAATTAGTCAATGGGATTGGTTCAGGGATTATCGTAGATTCTAATGGATATATTTTGACGAATTCTCATGTTATCTCTGATGGAAATGCAAGAGAAATAAATGTTCTATTTGAAAATGGAGAAAAAGCAGAAGCTGAAGTAGTATGGGCAGATAGTTATATGGATTTAGCTATCATAAAAGTAAACAAGAAGAATTTGCCGGTTGCAGTATTAGGTGATTCAGATTCACTCGTGGTAGGAGAATTGGCTATAGCAATAGGGAATCCATTGGGACTTGAGTTCCAAAGGACTGTAACAAGCGGGATAATATCTGGCTTAAATAGATCTGTGCAGGTATCTGAAAATATGGTAATAGATAATTTAATACAAACTGATGCATCTATAAATCCTGGAAATAGTGGAGGGCCATTGCTTAATGCAAAAGGTGAAGTGATAGGAATTAACACTGCAAAGATTTCTACCGCAGTAGGACTCGGCTTTGCTATACCTATAAATACAGCAAAGCCAATCATTGAAGAAGTTATTAAGACAGGAACTTATCAAAAAGCATATCTTGGAATTAAAGGGGTTTCAGTAGAAGAATATGAGATGGGATTAGGTGTAGATTTAGAAGCGGAAAGCGGTGCAGTCATATTAGAAGTTCAAGATAATAGTCCAGCAAAGAGAGCGGGATTGCAAGTAGGAGATATAATTATAAAATTAGATGACGATGTTATAGAAAACATGCATGATTTAAAAAATAGTTTATATTCATACAGACCTAATGATAAAGCGTTATTAGAGATAATTAGAAGTGGTGAGATAAAGAAAGTAGAAGTGATTTTAGAGGCATCAAAACAATAAAATGTGACTTTTATTTAAAAAGTCACATTTTTTACTAGTATAAATCTTTATATTTGATATAATTATATTTAGATTAACGAAACAAAAGGGGTGTTAAAATGGTAAACGCATTGCCTAAAAGAAGCGAAGTCGATGTAAATTTAACTTGGGACTTGAAAGGTATTTTCAAATCAGAGAAAGAATTTAATGAAACATTAGAAAAGGCTAAAAAAATTGCTGAAACAATGATACGAGACTACAAAGGTAGACTAAAAACTGCAGATGATATAAATTCTTGTCTTGATATATTTAGAGAATTTGAGATGTTGTTTAGCTGGCTAGCTAGCTATGCATCATTAAAAGTAAGTGAAGATCAAACAAACATGGATAATCAAACACTATACTCTAAAGTCATGAATTCTTTCATCAAAGTATTCGCTCAAATAGATTTTATAGAAGAGGAAATATCAAATTTGCCAAAAGAGGTTATAGAAGAGGCATTAAATAAATCTGAAGACAACGCAGGATACCTTAAAAATATTCTAAGGAGAAAACCTCATAGACTTCATAAAGAAGCAGAAAGAGTTTTAATTAGCTTAGGAAATACTTTGGAAGCGCCAGAAAACATATACAATATGGCTAAATTAGCTGATATGAAATTTGGAGAGTTTGAAGTAGATGGTAAAAAATATCCTTTAAGTTTTGTTTTGTTTGAAGGCGAATGGGAGTATGAAAAAGATACAAAGATAAGAAGAAAAGCATTTGAAGCCTTTTCAAATAAACTCAGAGATTACCAATATACTATTGGAGCTACTTACAATACACAAGTGCAGACAGAAAAGACCATATCAGAATTGAGAGGTTTTGATTCAGTAATAGATTTTTTGCTTTTCCCTCAAGAAGTAGAAAGAGAACTTTATGATAGGCAAATCGACTTAATAATGGAAAAACTAGCACCCCATATGAGAAAGTATGCGAGACTTTTAAAGAAAATCTATAACTTGGATGAAATGACTTTTGCAGATTTAAAAGTAGATGTAGACCCAGATTTCGAACCGCAAATTAGCGTTGAAGAAGCAAGAGAATATATATTAGGTGCACTTGGTGTTTTAGGCGAAGATTATACAGAGATGCTAAACAGAGCTTTTGATGAAAGATGGATTGATTTTGTACAAAATGAAGGCAAATCAACTGGAGCCTTTTGTTCTTCACCTTATGGTGCACATTCTTATATACTAATCTCATGGACTGAGAGAATGAGAGAAGTGTTTGTACTTGCACATGAACTTGGGCATGCAGGTCATTTTACTCTTGCACATAGAAATCAAAGCATATTTAACTCAAGGCCTTCACTTTATTTTATAGAAGCACCATCGACTATGAACGAAATGCTCATGGCAAACTATTTGATGAAAAACACAACTGATAAGAGAATGAAGAGATGGGTAATATCTAGCATAATAGCTAGAACATATTATCACAATTTTGTAACACACTTACTAGAGGCTCATTATCAAAGAGAAGTTTATAAAATAATAGATGAAGGTGGAAGCGTAAACGCTCAAACACTAAATAAATTGAAAAGAGAAACTCTTGAGAAATTCTGGGGAGAAGATGTAAAAATAAATGAAGGAGCAGAACTAACTTGGATGAGACAACCTCATTATTATATGGGGCTATATCCTTACACATACTCTGCTGGTCTAACTATTGCAACACAAGTAAGCCAAAGGATATTAAAAGAAGGAGAAAGCGCAGTAGAGGATTGGAAGAATGTTCTTAAAGCAGGAGGCACAAAGACTCCAGTAGAATTAGCACAGATGGCAAAAGTAGATATCACAACCGAAGAACCTTTATTGAATACAATCGAATACATTGGAAGCTTAATAGATGAAATAATAAAATTAACTGATGAAATAGAAAACGAAAAATAAGAGAGGCTCAATGCCTCTCTAAAATCTTCTTATGACTTTTAAAGTCAATATACCATTCTCATAATTTAATTGGCCTTCATCAACCATTGCATCGAGCAAGTTCAATTGAGATGAATAATCACTTCCGAGTAAACCCCAATAATACTCTTCTGTATCATCTCTTCGAGGTGTGTTTAAAGACATTTTAAGTTTGTTTAAAACAGATTCATCTATATTTTTTACAGCGCCCTGCAATTCCACCATGCCTTTATTTTCATCAAATACCAGGTTAATATTTACATTGTTGCAACCATGGTTTAAATATATATGGACTAATTCATTCATTATTTTTATCATGATCAATTCATTTTTATTCATCAGATTTTTCCTTTCTAAATGAAGTAATGATTGGTACTAAAAATGCTGCAACAAATCCACCAGAGAAACCATTGTTATATAGATTTAGTCCAGCATGAAGATATGACAGGTTTGAAACCAAAGATGCATGCAAGCCACCTGCCAACAAACCAAACAGCACTCCAAATTCACCAGCTATTGGGGCTAAAGTAGTTGAAAATAGTACAGTTAAGACTGAGCCTATACTAGATAAATCACTGCCAGTTATTTTTAGCATTAATATTGTACCTAGCATAACAGGTAAAATATTTCTAGGATGTTTCCCAAAAGCACCAAATCCTACTACTGTAAATAAGCCAGCAATTGTTGGTCCGTTTATGGTTGCATCAATTATTTCAAGATAAAGCATACATATTAATCCAACAATACCCATATTGAAAATTGCGAAATCAAATCCATCTAAGCTCACAAAATCAGTAACTAACCTACCTGAACGACCTATTAGATTTTTATATCTATGAAAATCCAGCCTTGAGATTATAAATTTAAATAAAATCATGCTTATAATTATGATATAAATAATGATTTTTATCTTTCCATCAGGACCTTCATAAACAGTGCTTAAAGATTCCAATGGTCTGTCGAAAATTTTAAACAATGAAGCTACTACCATACCTATTATTCCAGCAGTAAAACCGATATTATAAAGACTGTAGCCATCGTGGAATCGAACAAAACTACTTGCTAATGGAGGCATGATTAAGCCTACAAACAAACCCGAAACAATAGCAAAGATATAATTAAAAGGAACTAACAACTCACTTCCGAAACCAACACGTGTTACCAAAGGGCTAAGTGCTGTACTAAAAAAAGCAATCACTGTATATTTTGAGAATTTTTCTTTTTTTATTTTACTATAAATATAGACTCCTAAAATTATACTTAATACATTTATGATGTTCTTTCCAAACATTGAAAATCCAGCAACTGTAAAGATAGCAGATATTACTGGCCCATTCGGGTCTATGTTTTGAAATAGAACTATAGCCAATAGCATTATCATGACTAATCCGCTATTAAATAAAGCAGATCCTATGTTGGCAACTTCAAAATAATCTACTATCAACAAATCGGGATGGGCTATGATTACTTTAAGCCCATTAAATATCTCTGAAGGCGAATTGAATAAAAAAGAACTAAGAATCAACAATATACTATAAAAAAATAAAATTAGATACTTTAAATATTTTTCATTATCTTTATATAATAATTTTTGCATAATAAATCTTTAGAATATCCTTCCAATAATTTTTTTGTACTTATCAGTATATTTAATAAAATCATATTCTGGATTTTTAACAACAGATCCTATGAAATTTTGCTTATTGTATTCATAACTCATATTTGGAGTTAGATTTTCAACTAAATAAAAATACTTATTCTTCGATAAATCGAGACTTTCTTTATCGGTTTTTAAAAGCCAATCAACATATTTTTCGATATAAGATAATGTCTTTTCTTCATCTTTTAACATTGCAAAAGTATCTGCAAACATCAAGATATTATTACCAAGCAGATATCCTTCAAGTTCAAAATCTTGTATTAGTTTTCTTTGAAGATTTGCTAATTCCAAAGCATAATCAAAATCTCTATCTTTTAGTGCTATACCCCATAGGCTAGCTAAAGAAATTATTGAATTATTGATATTGTTAAAAAGACTTTCTTGCTCTATTTTTTTAGCCTTATTGCTATCACCTGTAATAGAATAAATAGTCGAAAGCATAAAACCTGTGTTTACATTGATTTTGGGCAATGTATTTAGTAAGTCGATAGCTTTTTCATATTCACCTTTCATTGTATAAAGGCTTGAGAGTACATATAATGAAGCTTGTTTAACCTCTAGATCTCCAATATTTGAAGCCTCTTCTAACAACTCAATTGAGCGATTTAACATTCTATCGGCCTCTTCTTCAGAATGAGCTAATTGAATGTACTCTTGAAGTAAACTCCCAATCCTGAACTTTAGAAAAAGGCTGTCTGGGTATTCCTTTAAATATTTTTCACACATTTCCATAGCTTCATAATAATTGGAAGTGGTAAATTTTTCAGCACATATCTTGTAGATATTATTAACATCTTCTGGTGTAAGTTCAGTTTCAAACATCAAGAGTGAGTCTATAGTTGTCCCGAGTAATCTAGCTATTGAAGAAAGAAGAGTTATATCGGGATATGCTAGATTATTTTCCCACATTTCTACTACTTCTTTAGGAATATCAAGTCCATGAGCAAACTCTTCAACACTTATACCTTTGTTCTCTCTTAATTTTTTTATAGTGCTACCTATTGACAATTGCATGTTAAACCCCCTCACCTTGAAAAACAAAAAAATATTTGCTATAATCACTTTTATATTATACCCTAAAATGATAGAATAAACAAACAGACTTGTTAAATAAGGAGAGCGCATTTGAATGATAAAAATTTTTAAAAATTTAAAGCCTTATTGGAAAAATATTCTTGGGATACTAACATTTACTATGATAGGAGTTCTTTGTGAATTATTTTTACCAAGGCTTATGGGAAACATAGTCGATAATGGAGTCGTAAATGGAGATGTAGACTACATAATTAATACAGGCTTACGCATGATTATGTTTGCCATATTAGGAACATCTTCGATGATAGTATCGGCATATCTTTCTTCTAAGGCAGCTACAGGATTTGGTAGGGACTTAAGAAGAATGGTTTTTACAAAAGTAGAAGGCTATTCTCTTAATGAAATGGAGAAAATAGGAACGTCCTCATTAATTACTAGAACTACTAATGATATCAACCAAATTCAACAAGTAGCAATTATGTCAATGAGAATGATGGTAAGAGCCCCTCTAATGCTAATAGGGGGTTTTGTTATGGCATATTCAACTAACTCTACACTATCCAGAATTCTTCTAATATCAGGACCTTTATTATTAATAGTAATTGCAACGATAGGGAGAGTAGCATTTCCTTTTTTCAAAAAGATTCAAGAAAAAATAGATAAGATAAACAAGGTAATGAGAGAAGAGTTATCAGGCATTAGAGTAATAAGGGCTTTTAATAAAGTTGATTTTGAAAAAAAGAGATTTGAAAAAGCAAATAGAGATTTGACAGAGACATTTTTAAAAGTCACTAGAATTATGACTTTGGTTATGCCTTTGATAATGATCATACTAAATTTTACAAATGTTGCAGTAATTTGGTTTGGAAGCAATTTAATAAGTACAAACAACATGGAAGTTGGACAATTGATGGCATTTATTCAATATGTAATGCAGATTATGTTTTCTTTGATAATGGTATCAGTTATATTTATAATGATTCCAAGAGCAAGCGCTTCAGCAACTAGAATAAATGAAGTCTTAGAATTACAATCAGATATAGTAGATGGAGTGGAGAAATTACCTGAAAACAAAGAAGGAGATATATTAGAATTAAAAGATGTAACGTTTAACTACTTTGATTCAGAAACACCAGCGGTGAAAGACATTAGCTTTAAAGTAAAAAAAGGACAAACAACTGCCATCATAGGTGGAACTGGTAGCGGAAAATCAACTATTTTAAATTTGATCATGAGATTTTTTGAACCTACAAATGGAGAAATACTGTTAAACGGCAAAAATATAAAAAATATTTCTCAGGATGAGTTGAGAAAACACTTTTCATTAATCCCTCAAAAAACTGTCCTGTTTACAGGGACAATAAGGGATAACATAAAGATGGGGAAAGAAGACGCGACAGATGAAGAGATAATTGAAGCTCTAAAAATAGCACAAGCTTATGATTTTGTTCAAAAAAATAAAGAAGGATTAGATTATATATTATCTCAAGGAGGAAAGAACCTCTCAGGTGGGCAAAAACAAAGGTTATCAATAGCTAGGGCAATAGTTAGAAGACCTGATTTTTATCTGTTTGACGATAGCTTTTCTGCCCTTGACTTTAAAACAGATAAAATACTAAGGGAAGAACTAAAAAAAGTTACACAAAATTCAGGAGTACTAATAGTAGCACAAAGAATTTCAACTATCATGGACGCTGAAACAATTGTAGTATTAGATGACGGAGAAATAGTAGGAATGGGAAATCACAAAGAATTGTTAAAATCTTGTGAAGTTTATAGGGAAATAGCTCAATCTCAGCTCGGTGAGGAGGCATTAAAAGATGAGTGAAGAAAATAAAGATTTAGAGAAGAAAAGAAAAGCTAAGAGAGTAAACAATCAACAAGGAGGGAGAGGGCAAGGAGGAAGGTTTGCAACTTTAGAAAAGCCAAAAGATTTTTCAGGAAGTGTGAGAAGACTAGCTGGATATTTGAAACCATATAGAGTTAGGATGGCTATTGTCATTTTTATGGCTATTGGAGCTACAATTTTTACCGTCATAAGTCCAATAATAATAGGGCAAATAACAACTTCGTTGTATGACTCTATCACCACAAATACCCCAATTGACTTTAATTTTATTAAAAACACCATATTTTTATTAATAGGTATTTATTTGGTAGCAGCTTCCTTTAGTTATTTGCAACTATTTTTAATGGCTAGTGTGTCACAAAGATTAGGGTATGACTTAAGAAAACAAGCAAACGACAAAATACACAAATTGCCATTAAAGTATTTTGATTCAAAGACAGTAGGAGAAATTTTAAGTAGAGTTACAAATGACATTGATACAATTATTTCAACTATGCAACAATCAGTAACACAACTGATAACATCGGCTTTGACATTCATAGGTATATTTGTGATGATGCTTGTAATTTCTCCAACGCTCACACTGATTACACTAGTTACAATACCATTGAGCATACTGATCACAAGAAGCATTGCGAAGAGATCTCAAGTTTATTTTTCAAAACAGGCAAATACATTAGGGGAATTAAATGGTCATGTTGAAGAAACTTTTACTGGGCATGTAACGGTTAAAGCTTACAGCAGAGAAAATCAGTTTATTGAAGAATTCAATGAAATAAACGATAGATTGTATAGTCATGCGTGGAAAGCACAATTTGTATCTGGGATAATAATGCCTCTCATGTCACTTGTCAATAATATTGGGTACGTATTTGTAGCTGTTGTTGGTGGGATATTTGTGCTAAGAGGAAACATAACCATTGGATCAGTTCAAGCTTTCATGCAATACACAAGGCAATTTACTCTGCCTATAGTACAAACTGCAGAGATCATTAACATTCTCCAATCAACTGTTGCCTCTGCTGAAAGGGTATTCGAATTATTGGATGAAGAGGAAGAAGATGATGAAAGCCATAAAGTATTGAAATTAGAAAGTCCTAGAGGAGAAGTAGAATTTAAAAATGTTACATTTGGTTACACTAAAGAAAAACCCTTGATAAAAGACATGAATCTACATGCATCACCTGGTGAAACAGTGGCAATTGTTGGACCTACAGGTGCAGGCAAGACAACCATTGTAAATTTACTCATGAGGTTTTATGAAATTGATGATGGAGAAATCATCATAGATGGAGTAAACACAAAAGATTTAAAAAGAGAAGATGTAAGAAAGCTCTTTGGAATGGTATTGCAAGATACGTGGTTATTCAATGGGACAATCAAAGAAAATATAGCATATGGGAAAGAAAATGCAACGGATGATGAAATAATACACGCTGCAAAACTAGCTCAGGCAGACCACTTTATAAGGACTTTGCCAAAAGGATATGACACTGAATTAAATGAGGAAGCCTCAAATATTTCCCAAGGTCAAAAACAGCTTTTAACTATAGCCAGAGCCATATTAGCAAATCCAACTATACTTATACTAGACGAAGCTACATCAAGTGTAGATACTAGAACGGAAATTCTAATTCAAAAGGGAATGGATATGCTAATGAAAGGAAGAACTAGCTTTGTCATAGCACATAGACTTTCAACGATAAGAAACGCAGATATCATACTAGTAATGAATAATGGGCAAATAATTGAGCAAGGGAGTCATGATGAATTAATGAAACTAAATGGGTTCTATGCTGACCTTTACAACAGTCAATTTGCCGCTTAAACGCTGAGATAATTAAGCGTTTTAATTTAATAAAATTAAATGTTTGAAAACCAATATAAAGGGTAAAATCCCTCGAAAAGGAGGGATTTTTTTCATATGAAAAAATTTATATCATTAGCAGTAGCCATAATTTTTTTACTCACAAGTGTTAATTTCACATCAGCAGCACCATCTTTGACAGAATTACAGAACTTAAGATATCAGGCAGAGAAAAATGTTACACCTACAAAATCATTGACACAATTTAACGAAGAAGAATTAAAGGACACAGATTTAGTTAGAGTAGCAGTTGAGCTAGAAAGTGATCCTATAATTAAGGTTGCAACTTTAAACAAAAAGGATTTTGCGAAACTTGATAGCAACCTAAAAAAACAGCTCAAAGATGAGATCAAAGCAGAGCAGAAAGCACTTAAAGAATTGATGAAGGCAAAAGGAATAAAATTTAAAGAATTAGAAAGTTTTACAAATGTTGTAAATGGGTTTAGTATCGAAACAACTTTTGGAGATGCTAAGAAAATAAATCAATTAGAAAATGTCAAAAATGTGAGTCTAGTAAACGAATATGAAAGACCAAAGCCAGAACTTGTTACAAGCAAAGACATTATAAATGCAAGAGAAGTTTGGGAGAATTTAGATTATAATGGAGAAGGAACAGTAATTGCAATCATTGACACTGGAGTTGACCCTAGTCATAAAGACATGGTATTGACAAATCCTGACAAGGCTAAAATCCAGTCTGCAGTTGATTTAACTGGTTTTCCAGGGACATTTAGGACAATAAAAGTTCCTTATGGATACAATTACATGGATAAAAACCAAGAAATCCTCGATTTAGGACCAGATGCATCAGAACATGGCATGCATGTAGCAGGGATAGCTGCTGCAAATGGCAATGAAGAAGACGGAGGGGTACAAGGAGTAGCAAAAGAAGCTCAAATACTAGCTATGAAAGTGTTTGGTAACAATCCATCACTTTCTACCACTTATGGGGATATAATTGTAAAGGCTATAGATGATTCAGTAGCTCTTGGAGCAGATGTAATAAACATGAGTTTAGGCTCGACAGCTTCATTTGTTGATGAAGAAGATTTAGAGCAAGTTGCAATAAAAAATGCTGTAGAAAATGGAGTAATCTGTGCTGTATCTGCCGGAAATTCTGCTAGATTTGGAAACGGATGGGATAATCCATACACATCAAATCCAGACATAGGTGTTGTTGGCTCTCCTGGATTGGCATATGATTCACTTCAAGTAGCTTCCATAGAAAACACTCATCAGATGTCTAGAACTTTGATGTATAGAGAAAATGGACTAGAAAAATACATTCCTATGGCAATAGCAGGCAGATTCGATCCTATTGATTTCTATGATGGACCTGTAGAATATGTAGATGCTGGATCAGGTCATCCAAGTGAAATGGCCAATGTCGAAGGCAAGATCGCTCTTGTAGTTAGAGGAGGTCTAACACCAAATTTTGTTGATAAGATAACCAATGCACAAAATGCAGGAGCTATTGGTATAATAGTCTATAATCATCAATCCGGAGGAGAAGCTCTTGTAAATATGGCTACTCCAGACAATTTAATGATACCTGCCATGTTTATAGGAAACAGTGGGGGGCTTAAACTTCTATCTTTAGATGAAAAATTTGTTGAATTTAATAATAAGACAGTGATTTCATTAAATCCAAATGCTGGTAAAATGTCAGATTTTACATCTTGGGGGACAACTCCTAATTTAGGATTTAAACCTGAGATTACAGCACCTGGTGGAGCTATATACTCTACTGCACAGAATAACAAATATCAATCAATGAGTGGAACATCTATGGCAGCTCCTCATGTAGCAGGAGGTAGTAGCTTAATTTTGCAGAGAGTAGATAAAGAATTTGGATTAGAAGGAGAATTAAGAGCAAACCTAGTTAAGAATTTGATTATGAGCACAGCAAAACCACTAGGAGACAAAGGATTATATAACTCTTATTATGGTTTGACTGAATTTAATTATACTTCTCCTAGAAGACAGGGAGCAGGCACCATGGACTTATTGAGTGCAAGTATAACACCTGCTATAGTAATTGATCCAACAACAGGAATAAGTAAAGTTGAATTAGGAGAAATTGATTATTTAACTGAATTTACCATAAGAGTTCAAAACTTAAGTGATAGGCAACTATCATATAGCCTTAAAGGAACAGTACAGACAGATTTAGCAGATACTGAATATAACTATTTAGAATCACAAGGCGTTTATATAGAAGATACTATAGAGCCTCAAGGGCCAAATGGTTTTTGGTCAGGAGAATTTCCATTGACATTTAGTCAACAGACAATAAATGTGCCCGCTAATGGATACACAGATGTATTGGTAAGCATTGATTTAACAAATGCAGTAGATTGGTTTTACAATGTTCCACTAGAGTATATATTCCCAAATGGAACGTTCATTGAAGGATTTATAACATTAGATGATGTGTTAGATGAAAATCCAAGTTTAAGCATTCCTTATTTGGGATTTTTTGGAGAATGGGATAAAGCTCCAATCTTAGATGATAGTATATACGATGCAGAGGGAAATCAATTTTACGGAGTCACTGGTTTAGCATGGTTGGATGAAGCAAACAGAACCTACTATTTCTTAGGTTTTGATGCCTTAGGGAATGTTGATGAGAACTTTATTTCATTTTCGCCAAATAACGATGGAGTATACGACTCGGTAGTTCCGGTAGTGAGTTTTTTAAGAAACGCGAAAGAACTTGAAATAAATATTCTAGATGAAGGCATGAATGTAGTTAGACAATTAGCTAAACAAAACGATTTACGAAAAAATTATTTTGATTCTCGTTATCCATATTATACATCCTATAGAGACTGGAGCTGGGATGGTAAAATAAATAACAAATTAGCAAAAGATGGGCAATACTATTATGAGATAAAAACAAAAGTGGACTATCCAAATGCTGATTGGCAAGTTTATACTTTCCCAGTGAAACTGGACAACACTAAACCAGTAATAGAAGATGTATTATATGATGCAGACATGAATGAATTGCATGTAAAAGCTCATGATAGTGGAAACGAAATATATATCTATGAGCTATATACAAATGGCAAACTAGTTAGTCGATCTTTAGATGGAGTATTTGATCTAACTGATGTTTCTTACAGCATGAAATCGGAAGTTGTTGTGGTTGATTTTGCAAACAACTATGAATTTAGATCATTAGAAAAAGTATTTAAAGGAGTAAATCCTCCAAAAAAAGATAAAACAAATCCTAAAGGACCACAAGAGCCTGCGACACCAGAAACACCAGATGCAGAAAAATACAAAGAACCTTTAATGCCAGTTGATAATGACATAACTATACCAACAGTAATGGTTCAAACACCAGCTTTTTTTGATCTTCTAAACAGCAATAAAGTAACTCTATCAGGATATGTAAAAGATGAATCTAACATTGAATATTTAAAAATAAATGATAGAATTGTCAACTTAGTATGGGATGAATTTAATAATCAATGGAACTTCAAAATAGATCTTTTATTAGAAGATGGATTCCACTCTATAAACATAGAAGCCGCTGATGGAGCTGGAAACATGATTAGCTTTGCTCACAAGATATTTATAGACACCATTGCTCCTACTATAGAACTAATTGAAGCTATTCCTAGTCAAACAAAGGCTAATACTATTACAATAAAAGCCAAGGTAAGTGATAATTTTCCAAGCTTGAAAGTTTATTTAAATCAAAATATACTAACAAATATATCTCCAGATTGGTCATATTTTGATGAATTAGATAATGCCATGTATTTGATAGAATATGAGCTAAAATTAAACAAAGGAAAAAACGATATAGTTATTGAAGCAGTGGATGATGCAGGGAATAGAACGATAAGAGAATATAAAATAAATAAGCATTAAATATACAAACCTCAGGTTTAACCTGAGGTTTGTGTTATAAAACTGATATTATAAAATTCGTCAATCCACCCAGTACTATCAATATAGCACTATTAACTTTAAATCTTATCATCAGGATAAGACTTAATAAAAATATAGTTACGGTAATAGGATTAAATAAAGATGCCATACCAAGACTTATGCTAACAAAAGCCATCATAACTAAAGAAGCTATATTGACACCATCTAATGCACTTGAAAAATAAACTGAATTTCTAAGTGTTTGAATATGTGGTTTTATCAAATAAACCACCACAAAAGCAGGTAAGAAAATCCCTATTGTTGCAAGTATTGCTCCAGGTAAACTCCCCAATAAATATCCGATAAAAGTTGCAGTGGTAAAAACTGGGCCTGGAGTGAATTGTCCAACAGCGATAGCATCAAGCAATTGTGTATTAGTCAGCAATGCTCTCTTTTCAACAAACTCTGATTCTAAGAAAGCCAACAATACATATCCACTTCCATATAAAAAAGCTCCGATTTTTAAAAACACAAAAAATATCATTGGCAAAGATATGCTGAAAAACTTGTCCTTTAGTCTTGTTCTGTTGTCATATAACATCATGAGAATCCCAGTAGTTAAAATTAAACTAATTTCAGCAAAACCTGAATAATAAAGCAATGCAGCAATCAGACCAAATATGACTTTCTTTTTTGAATCGATGACACTTCTAAACAGCCTATAAAGAGCATTTAATATGATTGCCATTATTACGGGCTTTATCCCATCTAATATTGCGCCAACTTGTGGCAAAGTTCCATAATTCACATAAAAAAAAGCAAATAACAACACTATAAGCATAGCTGGGAGTATAAAAGAAACCCCTGCATTTATAAGACCCAATACCCCACCATGTTCATATCCAACCATTATTACCATTTCAGTGGAATTAGGTCCTGGAATCAAGTTAGTAGCCCCAAAGAAATCCATAAATTTTTCTCTATCAAGCCATTTTTTCTTAGTGACAGCTTCTTCCTCAAGCATGGCGATATGAGCTGCTGGTCCACCGAAAGCCAAGAAACCCAATTTGAGAAACGTTTTAGTTATATCTAACTGTCTTCTATTTTTTTCCTGCTTTGATAAAAGATCATATTCCTTATTTTCCATATATTCACCTCAATCAATATATACCAAAATTGCTGTGGCAATAACAAAATAATTCATAAAATCTATGTAAAATTTATTTTTAGTAACACATGTTACGCATATTTTTTTAAAAAAAGGGTATTATATAAGCATAAAGAATTAGGAGGGGTAATATGGATATGTTTTGTTTTCAATGTCAAGAAACATCAAAGGGAACTGGATGCACGAAAGTAGGAGTTTGTGGAAAGACCAGCGAAGTTGCAAACCTTCAAGACCTTATGATATATGCGTTAAAAGGGATTTCTCAATTAGCTACTAAGGCGGATGAAATAGGTTTAGAAATTGAAGGTCTCGATAGATTTATAGTAGATGGATTGTTTATGACAATAACAAATGCTAACTTTGATCGAGAAAGATTTTTAAAAAAGATTAGAGAAGCTCTATTGAAAAGAGAGGAAATCGAGAGAGCGCTTTTGGAAAAAGGCGTTGATTTAAGCAATTTATCGGATTATGCTAAATTTAGAGTAAATACTGATGAAGACATAATATACAAAGCAACTTCAGACGAAGTGGGCGTACTTAGCACAAAAGACGAAGATGTAAGATCTCTTAGAGAGTTAATAACTTATGGAGTTAAAGGCATGGCGGCATACTATGAGCATGCACACAATCTAGGTTTTGAAAATAAGGACATACCTAAATTCATGAGAAAAGCGTTGAGTATGATAACAGATGATAGTTTAACAGTAGACGATCTAGTGAAACTCACTTTAGAAACAGGAGAATATGGAGTTAAGACTATGGCTTTATTAGATGAAGCCAATACAACTACCTATGGGAACCCTGAAATAACAGAAGTAAATATAGGTGTGAGAAATAATCCGGCTATACTTGTATCAGGCCATGACTTAAAAGATTTAGAGGAATTGCTAATTCAAACTCAAGGAACTGGAGTAGATGTATATACTCATAGTGAAATGCTTCCAGCAAACTATTATCCCGCATTTAAAAAGTACGATAATTTTGTTGGGAATTACGGCAATGCTTGGTGGAAGCAAAATGAAGAATTTGAAAAATTCAATGGCCCTATACTATTTACTACAAACTGTATAACTCCACCTAAAGAATCATATAAGGACAGAGTATATACAACAGGCAGCTCTGGATATCCAGGATTTAAACATATTCCAGACAGAAAAGGTGGGAAGCCAAAAGATTTCAGTGAAATAATAGAACATGCAAAAAGACTTCCTGCACCTACTGAAATAGAAACAGGAAAAATAGTGGGTGGCTTTGCACATGCACAAGTATTCGCTCTTGCAGATAAAATCGTAGAAGCAGTCAAAAATGGAGATATTAAGAAATTCTTTGTAATGGCAGGTTGCGACGGTAGAATGAAAAGCAGAAACTACTACACTGATTTTGCGCAAGCACTTCCTAAAGACACAGTCATACTTACCGCAGGATGCGCTAAATACAGATACAACAAGTTAAACTTAGGCGATATAAATGGAATACCAAGAGTATTAGATGCAGGTCAATGCAATGACAGTTATTCATTAGCCCTTATAGCACTTAAGTTAAAGGAAATATTTGAATTAAATGACATAAATGAATTGCCTATTGCATACAATATAGCTTGGTATGAACAAAAAGCGGTGATAGTATTGCTAGCATTATTGAGTTTAGGTGTTAAAAACATTCACTTAGGGCCAACTTTGCCTGCATTTTTATCACCAAATGTTGCAAAAGTATTAGTAGATAATTTTGGAATTGGAACAATAAAAGATGTAGAGAGCGATTTAGAATACTTTTTAGCTTAATAATAAATGAACCGACAAATTTGTCGGTTCATTTATTATTTGTTTAATTATCTTCGATATGGGAATATATTAAATGCATTTAATTCTAAAGGAGGTAGGTTCATGTATAAAAGTAAAAGATTAGTTGCATTTTTGTCTGCTTTAGCTCTTGTCTTATCGATTTTTCCGTTTCCAACTAGTTCAATTGCAGCAGAAGAAACAATAAAAATTACAGTATTAGGTACCACAGATTTACATGCAAACATCTACAATTATTCTTATGAAGATGGAAAAGAATTAGACAATCTTGGTATGACTAAAGTGTATTCAGTAGTTAAAGAAGTAAGGAAAGAAAATCCAAACACTTTGTTAATCGACAATGGTGATACTATTCAAGGTACTATTTTATCTGATGACTTATACAATAATGACCTCAGCCTAAAAAACCCGGTAATTGATGTGATGAACTTCATGGGATACGATGCCATGGTATTAGGCAACCATGAGTTTAATTTTGGCTTGGAATTGATTGATAAACTCAAAGATGAAGCACAATTTCCATTATTAGCTGCAAACATTACCAACAAATCAGATTCTAGCAATTACGCAACTCCATATGTAATTAAAGAAGTTGATGGGGTAAAAATCGGCATACTTGGTTTTACTAATCCAAATATACCTAAGTGGGATGGACCTAAGGTAACTAGCTTAGAGTTTTCTAAACCAGTAGAAGTAGCTGGGAAATATATTGAAGAAATGAAACAACAAGGTGTAGACATAATAATCGTTTCAACACATACAGGATTAGAAGAGGAATATGCATCAACCGGTGATGGAGCTATGGAATTAATTGAGAAATTTCCAGAAATAGATGCAGTATTAACAGGGCATGCTCATGTAACTCACGCTACCAAGATAAATGATACTTTAGTTGGAGCTGCTAAAAATGCAGGAGCAGAAGTAGTGAGATTTGATTTTGAAGTAAAGGAAGAAAATGGCGAATTTGTAATAGCAGATAAGAAAGTAGATGTAATAAGTGTTAAAGACTACAAAGCTGATGAAGAACTTAAAGAATACGCCAAACCTTATCATGAAAGAACTTTAGAATTTTTGGAGGAGGTAATAGGAACTGTAACTGATGATTTCGCACCTCCGTCAGAAATTCCAGGCATACCTGAAGCTCAAATTAGAGATACTGCAGTTATAGACTTGATAAACAATGTTCAATTAGAAGCAACAGGAGCTGATATCGCAGCTGCTGCATTGTTCAGTCAAAATTCAAATTTAAGAAAAGGTGATGTAACATACGCTAATATATTTGAAATATACAAGTATCCTAATACTTTGGTAGGAATAGAAATAACAGGCAAGGAATTAAAAGACTATATGGAATGGTCAGCTTCTTATTATAATACCTTTAAACCTGGAGACATAAATATCAGCTTCAATCCAAACATAAGAGGATATAATTATGACATGTTCCAAGGAGTTGACTACAAAATAGACATAAGCAAACCAGCAGGTGAAAGAATCGTTGATTTAAAATTCAATGGACAAGAAGTAAAAGACACAGATACATTTAAATTGGCAATAAATAATTACAGATATGGTGGACTTAAAAGCATGGGAATCATAAGTGGTGAACCATACTTTGAATCAGATCCAAAATCACTTAGAAGTTATATTGCAGACTATATAAGGGAAAACTCACCTCTTTCACCACAAGTAGATAACAATTGGGAAATCATAGGTGCAGACTTAAATCATCCTCTTAGACCTTATTTAATTGAAGAAATCAAAGCAGGCAGACTGGCTCTACCAGTATCAGAAGATGGGAGGAGCTTTAATTCAGCAGCTATAAATGCAGATGATATGATAAAACAAGGCTTAATCCCAGATGAAGTATTAAAAGAACACGGCATTGAAGTAGAGCCTTATGAACCAGAACAACCTACAGAACCAGAAGAACCAAAACATACAATCTATACGGTTAAATCAGGTGATACACTCTATAGAATTGGACAAAAATTTGGTGTGGACTGGAAAGAGATAGCTGAACTCAATGAAATAAAAAATCCTAATTTGATTTATCCAAGTCAAAAATTGATGATACCTGAAAATAGCATAAGCGAACCGGTCGTAATAGAACATATTGTAAAAAGTGGAGAGACTTTATCAGGTATAGCAGCCAAACATGGGGTGGATTGGAGAGACTTAGCGGAGTATAATAATCTTACTAATCCAAACCTAATTTATCCTAATCAAAAGATATTAATAAAAAAATAAATACTCATCACATCTCAATGTGATATAATAAATAGAATAAAACCCCTATAAATGATATGATACTTCTAAAGTAGATAATCTGATTAATTAAAATTAGATTTCTGCTATGGAAGCATCAGTTCACAATCAGGGGTTTTATTTTGCATTAACTGGGTATAATACCAAGATGAATTTATATTTAGGGGGAAACTGAATTGACAGATTGGCTTTTAAAGAAAGTACTAAAAGATAATCCTAATTATCAAGACCCAATAGTAAGACAAAGAGTAGGATATTTAGCTGGTATAGTAGGAGTAATAACAAATGTTTTACTATCGGTTATTAAGATAATAATAGGACTTTTAATTTCATCTATAAGTGTGCTTGCAGATGGAGTAAATAATCTTGCCGATTCTGCATCTTCTATAACCACATTGATAGGTTTTAAAATTTCAAATTCCCCAGCAGATAAAGAACATCCCTATGGACATGGCAGAGTAGAATACATAGCAGCTTTGATAGTATCTTTTATGGTTATTTTAGTGGGGCTTCAATTCACATCTTCTTCAATTGATAGAATTCGAAATCCAAAACCTGTAGATTTTGAAATTATTTCATTTAGCATTCTTATATTATCTATATTAACAAAGGTATGGTTATCAATATTTAATAAAAAATTAGGAGATAAAATAAACTCAACTGGACTCAAAGCTACAGCAACTGACGCATTCGGAGATGTTCTTATTACAAGTGTTGTTGTGTTATCCATTTTATTTTCTCAAGTGACCACATTTCCAATAGATGGAGTTGTTGGGCTAGTAGTTTCTTTCTTTATTATTTACCAAGGGATTGGGCTTATAAAATACACAATAGGTCCATTAATTGGTGAGGCACCATCTAAAGAAATGGTTGAGAGCATATATGAAGATTTAAAAAAATATGATTACATTACAGGAGCACATGATCTTTTGATCCATTCATATGGGGAAGGAAAATACATGGGTACAGTAGATGTTGAATTTCCAGCAGATATTGATGTAATAACAATACACAACGTAATCGACAAAGCAGAAAGAGAATTAGGAGAAAAGTACAATATTTCTTTAGTTATTCACATGGATCCACTTGAAAAAGAAACTAAAGAAAGATATGAGCTGAGGCGAAATGTAAAAGATATAATCAAAAAAGACGATAGAGTTGAATCCATGCATGACTTTAGAGTCTTGGAAGATGAAGATGGAAAGTATATTGAACTTCATGTTGTGATTAATGGAGATAAAATTGACAAGGAAGAAATAGCCGAAAAAATTAAAGAGGAAATTGAAGAAAGCATAGAAACCGTATCAAATGGTCTAAGGGCAAAAGTTATAATAGATATTGACTTTAACGGAACGAGGGGATAAATGTGTCAGAAACAAATCTGGTTAGGAGGTTTGCTGAGTTTATAAAGTCTGGTGAGAAAAATCCAGATGATTTAAAATTAGGTTTGGAATTAGAACATTTTGTTGTATATGAAAAGAATTTAAATTCTGTTTCGTACTTTGGTATAGATGGTGTTGAATCAAGTTTAGAAGAATTCTCTAAAAATGCCAAAAATGTAATTAAAGAAAATGGACACATAATAGAAGTGGATAAAGATGATTATTATATTACCTTAGAGCCAGGTAGCCAGCTTGAAATAAGCATTGAAAAGACCAGTTCTATAGAAAAGATTAATGAAATATATCAAAAATTTTTAAAAGAATTTTTGCCTATACTTAAGAAAAAAGAACAAACCCTGATAAATTTAGGATATCATCCAGTAACTAGGATTGATGAAATAAGGCTAACACCAAAAGAAAGATACAATATAATGTATGAATACTTCAACTCAAAAGGAAAATACGCACACAATATGATGAAAGGCACAGCAGCAACTCAAGTTTCAATAGATTACACAGATGAAGTTGATTATGCTAAAAAAATAAGAGTTAGCAATGCACTATCTCCTGTATTGTTTGCTGTATATGAGAATGCATATTTTTTTGACGGAAAACCATCAGAAAACCATTGTACTCGTGCTTTGATTTGGGAAAATTGCGATGATGATAGAACAGGCATAATACCTGGAACTCTAAGGGATAACTTTAAATATGAGGATTATGCAAGGTATATATTAAATAGACCTCCCATATTTACAGTGCGAAATGGAGAAATCATAAAAACTTATGATAAAAATACTATTGAGATAATAGATGAAGACAACTTAACATATGATGAAATAAGGCATATCTTTAGCATGTTTTTTCCAGATGTTAGAACGAAGACCTATATTGAGATAAGGATGATGGACTCTGTTCCATTTGAATATGCTTTGAGTTCAGTTGCTTTGATAAAAGGATTGTTATATAACGAAAAAAATTTGAATTATTTGTTTGAAAAGACCAAGAAAATTGATGAAAAAGAAGTTAAAATGGCTAAAAAAGAAATCATAAAAAATGGACTTTTCAGCAAATATGGTGAATATAAAATCATAGATATATCAAAGGAATTATTGAATTTAGCCTATGATGGACTTGAGGATAGTGAAAAAAACTATTTGATTCCACTTGAAAACTTAATTAATGAAGAGATAAATTTACATGAGAGAACTAAAAGACTTTACATTGACTTAGACAGATTAAAAGCATTAAATTGGGCAATTGCAAAGGATGATACAGTATGACTGGAGAAGATATAAATAAAAATTTCATTGAAATGGTATTTAGAGATAAGGACTCTTATGAAAAGGATTACCATCTGACAGCTGAAAGAGTTAAAAATTCGTCAGCAATATACAAGGGTAAACCTGTTCCTTTCACATATAATCCGATGTTCTATTCAACATCAGAAGAAATTGAAATAAAAAAACTCATGGAATACATGATGCAAATTTGTGATAAAGTAACTGACGAATACATCAAAAATCCTGAATTTAGAAAGAGATTTTTGTTCCCAAAAGAGATCGAAGAGCTAATTCTTTTAGAAAACCCATATGATGTAAATATACCAATAGCTAGATTCGATATGTTTTACAAGGACAAGGATAATTTCAAATTTTGTGAATTAAATACTGACGGATCCTCTGCAATGAACGAAGACAATACAATAGCAAGGATTTTGCTTGAATCAAAAGCTTTGAAAGATTTTAAGGAAGGATTTGAATTATACAATCGAGAGCTCATAGAAAAATGGGTAGATGTAAGTTTGGAATTATACGAAAAAGCTAAACTTCGTGAAGGGAATCCAAATGTGGCAATAGTAGATTTTAAAGAGAGCGCCACTGCTTATGAATTTTTAGAGTTTAAAAAAGCTTATGAAAAAAAAGGATTAAAGACTTTAATAGTAGACCCTAGAGATTTAGTCTATAAAGATAATAAACTTCACTATGAAAATACTAGGATAGATTTAATATACAGAAGAATTGTCACATTTGAATTGATTGAAAAATTCAATGAAGCAGAAGAATTCATAAAGGCTTATAGAGATGGAAACGTAGTGACAATAGGCTCATTAAGAAGTCAAGTTGTACACAATAAGATATTTTTTAAGGTCTTGCATGATACAGATTTGAAATTTTTACTAAATGAAGATGAATTGGAATTTGTTAAAAAACATATACCTTATACTAACATATTTGGTGGA
This sequence comes from Soehngenia sp., assembly GCF_055108775.1. Classification (NCBI taxonomy): domain Bacteria; kingdom Bacillati; phylum Bacillota; class Tissierellia; order Tissierellales; family Tissierellaceae; genus Soehngenia; species Soehngenia sp. Next base: position 33,887 of record NZ_JBSQIL010000007.1, read on the forward strand.
GATGAGGATGTATTTAAGGAAGTGTTAAGAAATAAAGACAACTATGTCATTAAACCAATGGATATGAATGCATCACAGGGTGTCAGTATAGGCAGAGATATCGAAGAACTCTCTTGGAAGAGAAATTTAGAAAAAACCTTTAATAAAAATTATATCTATCAGGAATTTGTATCTCCTTACGAAAGAGAATTTTTAGTATATGAAGGTGGATTGAAAAGAAAAAATTTAAAGTATTTAGTAGGTGTTTTTTTATACAATAGAAAATACGCAGGAATGTATACAAGAGTGAGTGAGAACAATTTAATTTCAGGTGTAAAAGACTATTACACCGCAGCTAATATAATCGCAAAAAAACAAGGTGAGTAGAATGAAACAAATATTTAAAAATGATTGGCAGAATTTATTAGAGGAAGAGTTTGAAAAAGATTATTATATTAAACTGAGAAAAATCTTAATAGAAGAATACCGAAATTACACAGTATACCCCGATATGTACAGCATTTTCAACGCACTACACTATACAGCCTACAAAGACGTCAAAGTTGTCATTTTAGGGCAAGACCCTTATCACGGCGAAAACCAAGCACATGGTCTAAGCTTTAGTGTCAAAAAGGGAGTTCCCATACCGCCATCTCTATTGAATATATATAAAGAATTAAAAGATGACTTAGGATATGAAATACCCAATCATGGAAATCTTGAAAAATGGGCAAAAGAGGGTGTCCTATTATTAAATACTGTCTTAACTGTGCGAAAAGGACAGCCTAATTCACATAAAGGTTTAGGCTGGGAAATATTCACGGATAGGGTAATTGAACTTGTAAATCAAAAGCAAACACCTGTTGTGTTTTTGCTCTGGGGTAACAATGCCATATCAAAACAGGATCTTATCACAAATAAAAATCATCTAATTTTGAAATCACCACACCCAAGTCCATTTTCGGCAGCAAGAGGATTCTTTGGATCTAGACCTTTTTCAAAGACAAATGATTTTTTAATAAAAAATGGCTTAGAACCAATAGACTGGAAAATAGACTATATATAGGAGGAAGATATGAATTTATTTGGAGTAAGAGAAGAAAAGATGTTTATACAGGAAATACCAGTACTTGTTTATAGAGCAGAATATAGGAAAAGTGATTTTCCAACAATAATTTTTTATCATGGATTTAGCTCTAATAAAGAAAAACAGAGTTTAAGAGCTCAAGTCCTAGCTTCCCTAGGATATCAAGTCATAGTTCCTGACAGCATATATCATGGCGAAAGAGGAAGTGTTGATTATGAAAAGGAAATTTATGAAGGGGTTTTTTGGAGAATAGTCTTAAAAAATATTGAAGAATATTACATTATTAAAGAATATGCAATAAATCAATTGGATACAGATCCAAATAGACTGGCAGTCATGGGACATTCTATGGGAGGATTTACATCAGGAGGAATATTTGCAAAAGATAAAGATTTAAAGACAGCTATAATTGTAAATGGCTCATGCAATTACAAAGAAAGCAATCAAATATTTAAGAAAATTTTGGGAATAGAAGACCAAGAAAAATTTGTTGAATTAGAAAGAGATGTATTAAAGGTCGACCCATTTCAAAATCTTGATAAAATTGTTGATAGACCTTTACTGTTGCTTCATGGGGAATCAGATACTGTGGTAGATATAAACCCTCAAAATAGCTTTTATGAAAAGGCAAAAACTATTTATAAAGATAAAGACCTTATAGAATTTGTAAACTACCCTAGGCTTAATCATCATTTCACAGTTAATATGCTCGAGAAATCAGCAGAATGGCTCGGAAAATACCTATAAAATGAATTTATAAACTAAAAATAAATGCAATACTAAAAAAAGAGGAATGAGAATTGTAAATTTCCTCTTTTTTGTTTTATGAGAAAAATACTTCATCCCTAAAATCCCACCTATTGAACCACCAATAAGGCTTACAAATAAAAGTCTATTTTCACTTATTCTCCATTTGTTAGTTTTTGATAGTTTTTTATCTTTGCCAAATAGATAGAAAGTATATGTATTAACAATTACAATATAGACTATTAAAGCATAAAAATAATTTGACAAATTGTTCACACTCCACAGAATTTTATAAAAATTTAATCAATTGTTGTGTTTTTACATTGACAAGTATCAAAAATTATTATAGTGTAAATTTAAAATATTAGCAAATTTAGGTGGGTGCAATGGAATATAAATTCGATTTAGAGAAAAATGAAGTTTTATTAAAAGAATTTAAAGCTTTTCTATCGGAAATTAAAAAAAACAATGGTGCACTTATGCCGGCACTTCAGAAAGCACAAGAGCTTTTCAACTATCTTCCGAAGGAAGTTTTAAAACTAATTAGCGATGAGTTAAACATACCCTTAGCAGAGATATATGGTGTGGCAACCTTTTATTCTCAATTCTCATTTATACCAAAGGGTGAAAATCAAATAAACGTATGCCTAGGCACTGCTTGCTATGTGAAAGGTGCACAAAGCATATTGGAGGAATTTGAAAAAGAGCTAGGCATAAAACAAGGAGAAACTACAAGTGATTTAAAATTTTCGATTGGTCAGGCAAGATGCCTGGGAGATTGTTCAAAGGCACCTGTGGTTATGATTAATTCAGACATATTTCCTTTAGTAAAAAAGAAAGATGTTAAGAAAATACTCGATAATTATAGATAGAGGTGTTTTATGGATAGAGATAGACTTTTAAACATTAGAAATGAGAAAAAGCCTGAGATTGTAGAAAAACTTATTAGAGATGATGTTGTTGAAATAAGAGCAGAAAGAGTTGTATTAAAGGGAGATTATTACAAAAATCAACTTCGCATTGCACTTAGAAATTGTGACATCATAAACCCCTTTGATATAGAAGAATACATAGCATTTGATGGTTATTTTGCCTTATACAAAGCTTTAAATGACCTTTCTCAAAGAGAAGTGGTTGATATTATGAAAAATTCTCTACTTCGAGGAAGAGGAGGAGCTGGATTTCCAACAGGAAAGAAATGGGAAGAGGCTTTTTCGTTTGATGCAGATCAAAAATACATAATTTGCAATGCTGATGAGGGAGATCCCGGGGCGTTTATGGATAGATCTATTTTGGAAAAAGACCCACACAGCGTATTGGAAGGCATGGCAATAGGTGGCTATGCAATAGGAGCTAACAAAGGCTTTATATATGTAAGAGCCGAGTATCCTCAAGCAGTAAAGACTTTGAGACATGCTATAGCTCAAGCTAAAGAAAAGGGTCTTTTAGGTGAAGATATATTTGGAACGGGATTTAATTTTGACATTGAACTAAGGCTTGGTTCAGGTGCATTTGTTTGTGGAGAAGGAACAGCTCTTATAGAGTCTATTGAAGGCCATAGGGGGATGCCCAGACCTAAATTACAGAGGACTGCTCATGTAGGGTTGTGGGGAAAACCTACAATTATAAACAATGTTGAGACTTTTGCAAATGTAGCACCGATTATATTAAATGGTGCAGAATGGTTTAGAAGCATAGGAACAGAGAAATCTCCAGGAACAAAAGTGTTTTCTCTAGTGGGTAAAATAGAAAATGCAGGATTGGTTGAAGTGCCTATGGGGACTAAATTGAGAGATATAGTGTTTGACATAGGCGGTGGATGCCAGAACAACAAAGAGTACAAGGCTGTGCAGACAGGCGGACCATCAGGAGGTTGCATACCCAAGGAGTATTTAGATGTTTCGGTTGATTTTGAATCATTAGATAGCATTGGATCTATCATGGGTTCTGGTGGCATGGTTGTCATGGATGAAAACACCTGTATGATAGACATAGCTAAATATTTTTTGGAGTTTAGTGTAGATGAATCATGTGGAAAGTGCATTCCTTGTAGAGAGGGCACTCGAAGGATGTATGAAATATTAGAGCTGATAACTGAAGGCAAAGCTGAAATGAACGATTTAGAAGAACTAGAAAAACTTTCACATGTGGTGAGCAATACGTCTTTATGTGGGCTAGGGCAAACAGCTCCAAATCCAGTTGTAACTACTTTAAAATACTATAAAGATGAATATCTTGCACATATAGTTGATAAAAAATGTCCTGCAAAGAGCTGCAAAGCTTTGATAACTTACACTATATCAGATAGATGCATAGGTTGCTCTATATGCAAAAAAAATTGCCCAGTAGATGCGATTGATGGTGAACTTAAGAAAAAATATAGCATAGATAATGAAAAATGTATCAAATGTGGAAGTTGCTACGAGGTTTGTCCAGTAAAGCCAGTAAAAGCAGTAGAGATTTACTAGGAGGGAATTATGAAAACAGTAAAGCTTACTATAGATAATAAAGAAATTGAGGTCGACAGTTCATTAACTGTCATACAAGCGGCAGAATTAGCTGGCATAGAAATACCAAAGCTCTGCTATGATGAAAGGCTTGATATATTTGGTGCATGCAGAATGTGCATTGTAGAAATTGAAGGTAATAAAAAGCTTCAAACTTCTTGTTCAACTAAAGTAAAAGAGGGAATGGTTGTACATACTAAGACTGATAGAGTGATAGAAGCTAGAAAAGATATATTAAGGTTACTTCTTGACAATCACCCAAATGACTGCCTAACTTGTGAAAAAGCAGGAGATTGCTTGCTTCAAGATTATGCCTATGAATACGATGTTAAATTTAGGACTCATCGCGGGAAAATAAGAGAAAGATATATAGACGACACAAATCCATTTTACATATATGACGCTCAAAAATGCATCTTATGTGGCCTTTGTGTTAGAGTTTGTTCAAGGCTTCAAGTTACAGGGGCAATAGATTTTGTAAATCGAGGGTTTGATACGATAATCGGGACTCCATTTAATGATGGGTTGATCAATTCAAACTGCGTATCATGTGGAAATTGCGTTTCAGTATGTCCCACTGGAGCATTGTTGCCAAAATCTAAAGAGAAGTTTAGAACATGGGAAGTAAAAAAAGTTAAGACTACTTGCACATTTTGTGGAGTAGGTTGCCAGATAAATCTACTCGTCAAAGAAGATAAAGTAGTAGGGGTAGAACCTGTAAAAGATGCTGTTAATGAGGGGTTATTGTGTGTTAAAGGAAAGTTTTCATTCAATTTCATAAATCATCCAGATAGATTAAATACACCATTGCTAAAAGAGAATGGGGAATTTAAAGAAATATCGTGGGATAGAGCATATGAAATAATCAAAGAAAAAGTAGAAGCTTATATGGAAGAAAGTGGGCCTGATTCTTTCGCTGGACTTGCATCAGCAAGATGTACAAATGAAGAGAATTACTTATTTCAAAAGCTTTTCAGAGCTGTACTAAAGACGAATAATATAGACCACTGCGCAAGGCTCTGACATTCTTCAACAGTTGCAGGGCTTGCAACTACACTAGGAACAGGTGCTATGACAAATAGCATCGCAGAGATAAAGAACAATGATACGATATTTGTGATAGGTTCAAATACTACTGAAACGCACCCTGTCATAGGTGCTTTTATAAAACAAGCAGTTAAAAAGGGAGCGAAATTGATTGTCGCAGATCCAAGGAAGATTGAGCTTTCAAAATTTGCAGATGTCCATATTCAGCTTAAACCTGGCACAAATATAGCCCTAATAAATGGTATGATGAATGTCATCATAGAAAACAAACTCTATGATGAAGAATATATTAAGAAAAATTGTGAGAATTTCGATGAATTAGTAAGACTTGTTAAAAACTATCCACCTGAAAAAAGTGCTGAGATTTGTGGAGTCGATAAAGACTTGATAATAAAAGCTGCTTTAATCTATGCAAATTCTCCAAATGCAGGGATTTACTATACTATGGGGGTTACTCAGCATACTACTGGAACACATGCAGTGATGAGTTTGTCTAATTTAGCGCTTTTATGTGGAAATGTTGGTAAGGAAAATGCTGGAATAAACCCATTGAGAGGGCAGAACAATGTTCAAGGTGCAAGTGATATGGGGGCAACACCTGCAGATTTGACAGGATATCAGAAGATTTTTCATAGAGAAAGTCTCGAAAAATTCGAAAGAGCATGGAACACAAAACTTTCTGATAGAGTCGGTGCAACCATCACAGAGATGTTCAAACTTATAGAGGAAGAAAAAATAAAATTTTTATACATCATGGGAGAAAATCCAGTTGTATCCGACCCTGACACAAATCATGTGATCAGTGCGCTAAAAAAAGTTGACTTTTTGATCGTTCAAGATATATTTTTTACTGAAACTTGCGAATATGCAGATTTAGTGCTGCCAGCGGTTTCTTTTGCACAGAAAGACGGCACTTTTACTAATACTGAAAGAAGAGTTCAAAGAGTAAGAAAAGCGGTAAAAGAAAATGGACTTGCAAAGCCAGACTGGCAAATAATCATGGAGATAATGAACACTTTAGGCTATGAAAAGGAATATTCTCATCCTAAAGAGATAATGGAAGAAATAAGTTTGCTAACTCCTCAGTACAGTGGAATCAACTATGAAAAGATAGAGGCAAATGGCATACAATGGCCATGCAAGGATTTAAATGATATAGGAACAAAATTCTTGCACAAAGACAAAATTTCAAGAGGCAAGGGTTTGTTTATGCCTGTTGAATATGTTCAAAGCAGAGAAACTCCAGATGATGAATATCCGTTTATTTTGACTACTGGTAGAATTCTTTATCATTATCACACTAGGACTATGACTGGTAAGGAAGAAGGACTAAATGAGATAGCAGGAAGTTCATATATAGAAATAAACGAAGAAACTGCCAACAGATTGACCATACAAAACGGGGATAAAGTAAGAGTTAAATCGAGAAGAGGCGAGATCATAACGAGGGCAAAAGTTGTGGATACGATAGACAGAGATGTTTTATTTATGCCATTTCATTTCACAGATGGACAAGCTAATTACTTGACCAATACTTTTTTAGATGAGATAGCAAAAATACCAGAGCTAAAAGTATCTGCTGTAAGCATAGAAAAGTTAGAGGAGGAGGACTATGTTTAAAGTAGGGATATTGACAGCCAGCGACAAAGGTTCAAAAGGTTTAAGAGAAGATTTATCAGGCAAACTCATAAAGGAAATAATGGAGAAAAATGGATATGAAGTAGTGAGGACTGTTATTGTCCAAGATGACAAGGAAGACATAAAAGCTGAACTATTGTATATGGCTGATGAACTCAAAGTAGATTTGATATTAACCACTGGTGGCACTGGATTTAGCAAAAGAGATATAACACCAGAAGCCACTTTAGAAGTGGTGGATAGACTGGCTATGGGAATAAGCTATGCTATTTTAAATAAAAGCCTTGAAAAGACTCCACATGCAATGCTATCACGGGCTGTAAGCGGAATAAGAAATGAAACTTTGATAATAAATCTACCGGGAAGTCCAAAAGCTGTTGAAGAATCATTAGATGTTATTTTGAGTGCTTTGCCACATGGACTGGAGATTTTGACAGGAAGGGCGAGTGAGTGTGCTAGAGAATAATGTAAATAAATTTGGATCTGCAATGATTTTAGCAGGTGGTAAAAGCTCGAGAATGGGCTTTGACAAACAATTCTTAAAGCTAGAGAATAAATCAAATATAGAATCACTCATAGAAAAACTTAGCCCAATATTTGATGAGTTCATCATTGTAACAAACAAACAGGATTTATATGATAAAGAGAATCTAAAGATTGTAAGCGATGAAATAAAAGATAAGGGTCCTCTGTCAGGAATCTACATTGGTTTAAAAACTGCTAGGTCTAAATATGTATACTGTATAGCTTGTGACATGCCGATAGTGAATCTCGGTTATATTAAACATATGATGGAAATTCTAGATAGGGAAAGCAATTTAGCAATAGTCACAAGAGCTTTAGTTGGCATTGAGCCTTTTAATGCTTTTTATTCTAAAGACTTAGTAGATGATATAGAAAGACATTTAATGGAGGAAAAAAGAGATGTAAAGTCTCTTTTAGAGAAAGTTAAAACCAGCTATATCTCATATAGAAAAGCACTTAGTTTCAGTCCTGATTGGAGTATGTTTTTAAACTTGAATACTAGAGAGGATTTAGAAGTATATGAAAGCTTTAGATCGCGATGACTTTAAAACAAAGCAAAGAGTAAAAATAATTAAAGTGAACGGCAAAAATATTTCAGAAGAAGATGACTTTGTAGCTGTCGAAAAACCCTTTACAATTTTTCTAAATGACATAGAAATAGCGACTTTGATGATCACACCAGAGTCGCTATATGAGCTTACGGTTGGGTTTTTAATTTCTGAAGGGATAATAAACACAGTAGATGAAATAAAAGACTTAAAAATCTACGAAACAACTCTTGAGGCTAGAGCGATAACTTATGAAGACAAGGCATTAAAACAATCTCTTTTAAATAAGAGGTTGATTAGCTCAGGCTGCGGAAATGCCCCCATATTTTACAATGTTATTGACTCTATAAAGAGCAAAAAAATAACAACTGATTTTACGATTAAAGATATAGAATTGCTAACACTAATGGAAAAATTCAATAAAAATTCCAAGCTTTTTATAGAAACTGGCGGTGTTCATTCTGCAGCATTAGCAAATCATACCAATATTTTATACTTCTATGAAGACATCGGCAGGCACAATGCTATAGACAAAGTGCTTGGCAGAGCTGACATGGAGAAATTAGACTACAGCGATAAAATCATCTTAACATCTGGAAGAATTTCTCATGAAATAATCTCAAAGACCTCTAAGAGAGGTATTCCTGCTGTCATATCTCATTCAGCTCCTACATCTTATTCTATAGAATTGGCTAAAGCTTTAAATATAACATTAGTCGGTTTTGTGAGAGGTAAAAGATTAAATGTGTACACAAATTTTGACAATATAATACAATAATTATTTATTGTTTCTTAAATCAACAACAGTGTAGGATTGAGTATAAGTGTCGATTAATAGGAGCTTATGCCTAAGCAATTCACCTCTTTTTATCAATATCTTTAAAACTTCACTCACCTCAATTGCTGCAATCAAAGCTGGGGTAAATGAAGGGTTACCTAACTTGTTTTCTACACTTTCAGCTCTTTTGTAGATTAGATTTAAAGTATTGTCATTTGGCATAATAGTTGAAACTTGTCCATACCAGCCAGATATAGCTCCATGTACCATAGGAATATTTAATTCTCTTGCAAAATCTTGTATTAAAAACCTCGTCTTTATGTCATCAACTGCATCAACAACCACATCATGTCCTTTTAAGATATCTTTATAATTATCTTCTGTGATATTTGTACTAATGCTATTCACTTTGACTAAAGGGTTTATTTCATTTACTCTGAGTTTAGCTGCTAGAGCTTTATTTTGTCCTAAATTATTCATTTTTGAAAAAAGTTGTCTGTTTAGGTTTGTTTCTTCAAAGGTTTCACCATCTACAGCACTTATTGTACCTATACCAAGGCGAGCTAGCATTTCTATTATATAACCGCCTAAACCACCACAACCAATTACACAGACTTTATATTTACTCAAGCTTTCATTCTCTTCCAGTGATAGCATTTGCATATTTCTAAGGTATCTTTCCATAAATACACCCCTATTAAATCATATATAAGCTCATCTTACGATGAGCTTATATATTTTTTAGCCTCCACCTAATGGAGTCAACACTATTATTTTATCATTTTCGTTTAAAATTGTGTCATCCTTTGCACTTGAGTCATTCACTATAAATGTAGCATTTTGAATAATCGGTTTCAAATCTTCACTAGAAAGTTCTATTAGAGTGGACTTAAGTTGATTTAGATCTGAACCTTCTTCTAACTCTAACATATCAGGCATATTATCATGAATTACACCCATATATTTTAGTTTTACTATCATCTATTTATCTTCTCCATAAATATCTTTTATTACTTCGTCTAAATGCCCAAGTCTTTCTAAGACAGCTTTATCTGGTAAACCAGTATCAAAATCGATTCCTGCTTCTTTGAAGAAGTTTCGACCTAACTTATCAACATCTACACTATATCCTTTTAATGGGCCAGCCTCAAGTGGAGGATCTCCGATTGCTCTTTTTGAAATAGTCATATCTTTTGGTTTTATACCTTCTCTTAAATTAAATGCATATCTCATCATGAATATTCTAAGTCCTGCATTGAATGCTGCTTGCTGATCAAAGTTCATACCTGTTGTAGCAGCAATGTACTCGTAAACTGCCTCCTGAGGTGCACATAGTATAGAAAAATAGCACATACTAGATGCATTTAATACTTCTGTAAACAATGTCATACCTAAATCCATTGGACCAGTGCCTTCAAAGATGAAATTTTCTTCTTTGATAGGCTCTAGCATTTGAGCTGAACCAATACCACCTTTTACATGTCTACCTGGGGTTGGGTCATATTTATATGTTCTAGCTAAACCAGGTGAGTGTCTAGGGTCATGCATTGGAAGTTCAATACCTGAAGCAGTTTGCAAATATTCTTTTCCCTTGTTCCAGTAATTTGCAGCATATTGGGATCCGTGAGACAATACCATACCACAACCATCACCATTAGCCATTTTCTCCATTATTTTTACTATTGCCTCTCCATTTCCCCATGTCAATTCAATGCCATCTAAGTCCTCTTTTGATAGTATACCTCTTTCATAGCATTCCATTGCCCATGCGATAGTCATACCTGCAGAAATCGTGTCAAATCCATATCTGTTGCAGATTTCATTGCATTTTAGTATAACATCAGGATCACCACATAATAGGGTGCTTCCAAAGGCAGCTGCTGTTTCGTATTCAGGTCTTTCAGTTGGTCCTAAAGGCCATCTTCCATCATTTACTTCATATTCTGCACCACATCCAAGTGGACAACTAGCACAGTTATATTTCTTTGTTTTGTAGCGATCAAGAGCAATTGAACCTAATTTTTCTGCCTTTTCTTCTCCAAAGTCAATCACACCTACACCAGCCCAGTTTTTAACAGGAGAATCTCCACTTAGTGCAGAAGCAGGAGTACCTACACCTGTTCCATAAGTGCCAAATGCTTGAGCCATTTGACTGTTTTTCATTGCCTCAGTTACTTTTTTGTTGATTTCCAATACTTTATCTGGGTGAGCTACTGGGATATCTTGAGTTCCTCTAACAGCTATTGCTTTTAATTTTTTAGAACCCATTATTGGTCCTGTACCACCTCTTGCAGGAGCACGGTGCCCATCGTTAATAGGACATGAAATCAGTGAAACTCTTTCACCAGCAGGGCCAATTGCACTTACTCTTATTCTTGGCTCTCCTGTTTCTTCTTTTAATGCTTCCCAAACTTCTTTTGCATCCATACCCCATAGATGAGATGCATCTCTTATCTCAACTTTTCCATTATTGATGTAGATGTATACAGGCTTTGGAGATATTCCTTTGATAAAGAGAGCGTCATATCCTGCTTTTTTTAGCTCTGGACCAAAGAAACCACCTGAATTTGCATCATTCCATCCTCCTGTTATAGGGGATTTATTTACTACTGTGTATCTGCCGCCAAACCAAGCTTTTGTTGCACTTGTAGGTCCAGTGATAAAACCTATTACACTGTCGGGACCTAGTGGGTCAGTGCCTGGTTTCATCATATCATAGAGTATCTTTGCTCCAAATCCATATCCGCCAATAAAGTTTTCTGCGAGTTCCTTTGGAGTTTCCTTTTCCTCGATATCTCCGGTCGATAGGTCAATAAATAACATTTTCCCTGCATATCCATAGAGCATTTTTTATCTCTCCTTTCAGGTTTTAATACTTAAAATTGGTCACGCCTAATCTGTTAACTTTATTATACTACTACAATAGAACTTTATCAATCATAAATTTGGGCAAGCCTAAAAATAATTCAAAAAAAAAGCAAGGTCAGTCCCTTGCCCATTTACAGCTTTCTATCAAAAATGATGTAATTTCTTTTAATTCAACAGTATCAGCTATCTCTTTAGCTTTATCATTAATTTTTTTGATATCTTTTTCTCGTACTTTTAGCATAGTGAACATAATTTTATTTACAGTCGTCGCTAATTTATCATAAGTCATTTTAATTTTTCCTTCTCTTATGCTTAGGAGCAACTCAGATTCTGCTCCAACTGCGACAGTCAAAGCTAGCAACATCTGATATTTTGTTATAGGGATATCATCATTTTCGATTATTTTATAATAAGAATCAATATACTTTTCGATTTTTACTTTTGTTAATTCTCTACTAGATATCATTTCTGACAAAAAATTCAAACTCTCATTAGTTGATGTCATAACCTTGTAAAAGAGTATATTTAAGAGTGCTAAATAAGTGTAGCCTTTTACTATATCTTTATAGTTTTTTTCAACATAGTTATATAATGCATCTAAAATATCTTCATACATTTCTATTACAATGTCTTCTTTTTGATTGTAATAATAATGCAAAAGACCTTTATTAATTTGAGATTGATTTGCAATCTCTCTAGTAGTGGTATTTTTAAAACCCTTTTCTTTAAATAATCTATATGAATTTTTTAATATATTATCTCTTTGGATTGTTGCACGATCCATTTCAACCACCACCAAATTTAATTATTATCTACTTTAGTATAAACAATTTTAATAAAACTGTCTATTTGTATATGGATAAGATAGCATTAATTAATCATTCTTTTAAAAACAATTTATACTGTATTATTATTTACAAAAAATTGACATATCAAATTTACTATGATATACCTATGTTAAGGTTTTTACTGAATATTCTAATAAATCTATTTCTAGTAAAAATCTATTAGGGGAATATGGTTATTGTTAAATTTGTAAAGAATATGAATGCGCTATATAATTTAAAAATATAAATTATTGGCGTTCGGAATCCAGAGTTATACATTCATAGCGAAAACATTATACATAGAGAGTTTGGAGTCCTCAATTTTCATTTAAGTTTACAAAACGTATAAGGAGACTCTGTAAACTAAACATGAAAAAATAGCACAATGTTTTACAAAATTGTATTAAATTAGAATTAATTTCATCTTCATGATGATACTTGAGATGATAAA